>NZ_JBGTYY010000001.1:0-223789 GCF_041807705.1 Mannheimia kashgarensis | reverse complement strand
GTTTTTGTGATGAAAGTTATCGGCTCTCTAAGCTACACAACGAAGTGCTTTCAAGGGACGAGACGAGATGCCGATAACGGGTTGTGTTGCTTAGTTTAACTCATTTGAGATATACAAGGGACGGGCCCTGTGCCCGTCTGTCGCAAAGATATTTTTCGGACAGGCACAGGACCTGTCCCTACAGGATAGATTACTATGTCAATTAAAAACGAAAAAATTGCAGTGTTATTTGGTGGCGTTTCTCAAGAACGTGAAGTTTCGCTTAACTCAGGTGCAGCAGTAACAGAAGCATTAAGAAGTCTAGGCTATGATGTTGAAGGTATTGATACCAAAGAGTTTCCGATTGAAAAGCTAAAAGAAAAAGGTATTCAACGTGTATTTAATATTTTACACGGTGGCATTGGCGAAAATGGCGTGCTACAAGGTGCATTAGAGCAAATGGGAATTCCTTATACAGGCTGTGGCGTGATGGCATCAGCAGTAACACTAGATAAATTCCGTACCAAATTATTATGGAATGCGGTCGGTTTGCCAACCGCTGATATGGTCGTAGTTCAACGTGGGCAAGCGGTCGATTTTGATGAAATTATTGCAAAATTAGGTTTACCTGTATTTGTAAAACCATCTTGCGAAGGTTCAAGTGTGGGGGTTTTCAAGGTAAAAATCAGAGAAGAGTTAGAACCAGCTATTCAAGAAGCATTAAAATTTGACTCTATTGTGTTAGTAGAAGAATTTTTAGCCGGTAATGAATATTCTGTGCCCGTGCTAGATGGTCAAGTTCTGCCTGCGGTACAAGTGATCCCAGACGGAGAGTTTTATGATTATCACGCAAAATATGTGTCTGATAATACTCAATATGTTGTGCCAGCTTTGAATAATGAACGTCAAGCTGAAGTGACACAATTAGTGAAAGCTGCTTACGATGTCGTTGGTTGTCGTGGTTGGAGCCGTATTGATGTGATGGAAGATGGTAACGGTAAATTCCGTTTGGTGGAGGTTAATACTAATCCAGGTATGACAAGCCATAGTATCTTCCCTAAATCAGCCGCAACGGTGGGGATTTCATTTGAAGCATTAGTTGAGCGTGTATTGGAGTTAAGTGCTTAATGGGGATTTTCCGCAAAAAAAACAGCACAAATGTGCGGTTTAATGTTATTAACCCAAAAACGTCGGTTTCTTCTCGTAAATGGTTAGTATTCATTAAACCATTAATTGTGTTATTATGTACACTATTTCTATTTGGTGTGTATAGTAATTGGCAAAATATACTTGAAAGTTGGGATAAAACCCCGATTCGAGCCTATGCTCTGACCCATAAAACACAATTTACAACAAATGCGGATATTCGTGAAACTTTATCTGGAGAACCTGCTCTAAAAGGGTATTTCGGGCAAGATATTCAAGAGGTCAAAAATAAACTTTTATCTATCCCTTGGGTCAAAGATGTGGTCGTTCGTAAGCTTTATCCTGATCGTTTAAGTATTACCTTGTTAGAGCATAAACCTGTTGCAGTATGGAACGATGTTAATTTCGTGTCGGATCAGGGTGTTGTATTTAGTTTACCGAAAGATAGATTAGATAAAAATGGTTTGCCTTTATTGTATGGGCCAGATTCACAGGGTAAGAATGTATTAGAGGCTTGGAATAAAATTCGAGCTGATTTAAATGCCCGTAAATTAGACCTGACCTCTGTGTCTGTCGATAATAGAGGCTCTTGGACGATTAAATTATCTAATCAAGTCGAGTTGCGGTTAGGTAGGGGAGAGTGGACGTCTAAAATTGATCGTTTTGTAACAATTTTCCCTGAAATTAATATTCCTGAGGGTAATCGATTGGCTTATGTTGATCTGCGTTATCCGCACGGAGCGGCAGTTGGATTTAGCCCTATAAAAAATTAAACGTTTAGTGAATATAAAATAATATGACAAAAGCAGCAGAATCAAAAATTATCGTGGGTCTCGATATTGGCACATCAAAGGTGGTTGCCGTTGTTGGCGAAGTATTACCTGATGGTGTGATTAATGTAATGGGAGCAGGTGTTTGCCCTTCTAAAGGAGTTGATCGTGGTGGTGTAATCGATCTTGATGCCGCCGTTAATTCTATTCAACGAGCGATTGAACAAGCTGAATCTGTTGCGGACTGTCAGATTATGGGCGTAACTCTTGCGATTTCAGGGCAACATATTGTTGGCTTAAATGAAGCCGGTTCATCAACATTATCGGGTGGAATTGTTACTCAAGATAATATTGAAAGTGCTGTTGATATGGCAAAAGCCATTAAATTACAAGATGGTCTGGAAACATTACATATGATTCCACAGGAATATCACGTAGATAGATTACCTGCGACTAAAAACCCAATTGGGTTATCAGGTATGCGTTTACAAGTTCAAGCCCATTTAATTGCTTGCCATCAAGCGTGGCTTAAAAATTTAAAAAATGCAGTAGAACACGCAAAATTAAAAGTCGATCAAGTTGTTTTCTCAGGGCTTGCATCAAGTTATTCTGTTTTAACAGAAGATGAAAAAGAGTTAGGTGTTTGCTTAATTGATATCGGTGGCGGTACGATGGACGTATTGGTTTATACCGATGGAGCGTTAAGATACAGTAAAGTTATTCCATTTGCAGGAAATAACATTACAGATTATTTAGCTCGTGTATTTACTACATCTCGGCCAGAAGCGGAAAGCCTTAAAGTAACTTATGGTAGTGCGATTTCTCCTCCAACTCATAATGCAGACAAGAAAATTGAGGTAGCAGGGTTGGGTGGACGTATGGCAAGAACTTTTACTCGAGCTCAAGTTGCAACGGTAACATCACAATGTTACAACGATTTATTGAAAGTAGTTGAAGATGAACTTATGCAGCTACGCAATGAATTATTCCAAAAAGGGATAAAGCAAGAACTTATTGCTGGTGTTGTTATTACAGGTGGTGGCTCACAAATTGAAGATATTGTAGAATGTGCTAAATCTATTTTTGGTTCGCAAGTGCGTGTTGGCTATCCTCTCAATATTACAGGTCTAACCGATTATGTGAATAAACCTCAGTATGCAACAGCATTAGGGCTTTTACAGTATAGCCATTATAATTATACTGAACAAAGTACAAATAAAGATTCTAATGAAGATATCTTTGCACCAATTGGGCGTGGTACCAAGAAAATTATCGATTTCTTCAAATCAAAATTTTAATAGTGTTACATAACACGCAGGGAGATAAAAATGTTTGAACCTATTATTGAACAAACGCAAGATGCTATCATCAAGGTAGTGGGTGTTGGCGGCGGCGGTGGTAACGCTGTGGACAGAATGTCACGTTCTGCTGATGATATTAAAGGTGTTGAATTCTTTGATGTAAATACTGATGCTCAAGTATTAAGAAAAAGAACAACACGCCAAACTATTCAAATTGGTGCAGCAACAACCAAAGGCTTAGGTGCAGGTGCTGATCCTACTGTCGGTAAACAAGCGGCTGAAGAAGATCGCGAAGCTATCGCTAATGCATTAAAAGGTGCGAATATGACCTTTATTGCTGTTGGTATGGGAGGGGGGACAGGTACAGGTGCTGCTCCAGTTGTTGCTCAAATTGCAAAAGAACAAGGATCTTTAACCGTTGGGGTTGTAACGAAACCTTTCCGATTTGAAGGTCCTCGCCGTATGCGTTTTGCGGAACAAGGTATTAAAGAACTTTCTCAATACGTTGATTCTCTAATTATCATTCCAAATGATAAATTACGTGGTTTAGGCAAACAAACAACCGCAGTAGATGCTTTTGCTGCAGCAAATGATGTATTAAGTAATTGCGTACTTGGTATCACTAATATGATCACCAGTTCCGGTGGTTCTACTGGTGCTGATATTAACGTAGACTTTGCTGATGTGCGTACTGTTATGTCTGGTAAAGGACACGCAATGATCGGTACTGGTTTTGCTGAAGGTGAAGTAGGCGAAGGTCGTGCAGAAAAAGCAATGAATGATGCCATTTCAAGCCCATTACTTGAAAATGTCGATATTTCAGGTGCAAATGGTATGTTGATTAATATCAGTGCAGGGACAGATTTCTTATTAGAAGAAGTTTATGCTATGATGGATTTAATTTATGGATTTGCAACTGAAGATGCAGCTATTGTATTTGGTTGTAACTACTATCCGGAAATGGACGGAAAAGTAAGTGTTACTCTTGTTGCTACAGGTATTGGGCAGCCGGAAGAAACATTGCCTAAAGTTCCACCGTTATATCAACCGCCTCTAGTGAATAGAACACCACCACAGGTATTGCAAGATCCGTTTAACCAACAACCTTCGGACTTTACTCAGCCACCAGGTTATGGTCAACCTAACCAATTAGATGGTCAGCCACGGGTACAACAACTGGCTGCACAATCGGTTGATACAGCACAAATTTTTAACCCTAGATCAATTCCGGGTTTTATGAGAAATAGTCAATAACTTCCAAAATTTGGAAAGTAAGGACACACTATGATTAAACAAAGAACATTAAAACAAGCAGCAAAAGTAACAGGTATTGGCTTGCATAGCGGTAAAAAAGTAACTTTAACGTTACGCCCTGCACCGGCAAATACTGGGGTTATTTATGCCCGTACCGATTTAGAGCCTGTTGTTTATTTCCCTGCAAACGCAGACTCTATTCGTGATACTAAGCTCTGCACTTGTATGGTAAATGATGATGGCGTTCGTATTTCAACTGTAGAACATCTAAATGCAGCAATATCAGCATTAGGCTTAGATAATGTGATTGTTGAAGTAGATGCGCCTGAAATTCCAATTATGGACGGTAGTTCAAGCCCATTCATCTATTTATTATTAGATGCAGGCATTGAAGAGCAAGATGCACCGAAGAAATTTATTCGCATTAAAGAAACGGTTCGTGTTGAAGAAGGCGACAAATGGGCAGAATTAAAACCTTATGATAAAGGGTTTAAACTTAATTTCACGATTGACTTTAAGCACCCATTGATCTCGAAAAATGTATGTAGCTATTCAATGGATTTCTCGGCTCAAAACTTTATTCAGCAATTAAGTCGTGCAAGAACATTTACATTTATGAAAGATGTTGAATATCTTCAATCTATTGGTCTAGCATTAGGCGGTAGCTTAGACAATGCAATTGTGTTAGATGACTACCGAATTCTGAATGAAAATGGCTTACGCTTTAAAGATGAGTTAGTTCGCCATAAAATGTTAGATTCAATCGGCGATTTATATATGTGTGGCTACAATATTCTTGGTGAGCTTACTGCGTATAAATCAGGGCACGGCTTGAATAATAAATTACTGCGTGCAGTGCTTGCAAATGAAAATGCGTGGGAATTTGTAACCTTTGAAGATAAGCAACAGATCCCACAAGGTTATCAAGTTCAGCAAGAAATTTTTATTTAATTTAGTGAATGATAGAAAAGACGAACAGAAATGTTCGTCTTTTTCTTTTGTAAATTTTTAGACACAAAACGCATTGTGTTTTGAACATTGGATTTGCCAACGGCTCCGTAGGAGCGAACAAAATTGGGAACAATTTTATGAGTAATAACCACCGTTTGTAACTGTGTAAATTTCCAGTTTTTTTATTCTTTTCTCTTTACTGTTCAAAAAAACAGTTGTACTATATGCCCATACAGTTAATTTGTGCAGGGTTTAGTATGCTAACTCAACTTACTATCAATAATTTTGCGATTGTTCGCCATCTTGTTCTTGAACTAAATGAAGGAATGTCTGTAATTACTGGCGAAACAGGAGCGGGTAAATCCATTGCTATTGACGCATTAGGATTATGCTTAGGCTACCGTTCAGAAAGTGGAATGATACGCAACGGTGCAGATAAAGCCGATATTACCGCTACTTTTTTGATGCAAAAAAACAGCCCGGCTTATTTGTGGTTAGAAGAACACGAATTGCTTGATGAAGATAACCCACAAGAATGTATTTTACGCCGTATGATTAATGTTGATGGGCGTTCAAAAGCCTTTGTAAATAATCGAGCATTGCCTGTTTCGCAGCTGCGAGAACTAGGGCAATACCTTATTCACTTAAATGGTCAGCACGCTCCTCAACTACTATTAAAGCAAGAGTATCAGCTTGAAATTGTTGATAACTACGCTTCCATACAGCCTCTATTGGCTAAAATGGCAAAACAATATAGCACTTGGAAGGACTTGAACAAGCAGGTAAGAAATTTCCAGCAGCAATGCCAAGAAAATGAAGCTCGTAAGCAACTATTGCAATATCAAGTCGAAGAATTAGATGAGTTTGTGATTAGAAAAAATGAATTTGAAGAGATGGAAGAAAAATATAATGTGCTGTCTTCTTCCGAAGAACTGACCGAGCTTTCTGATGAAATAATGAATTTGCTCAGTAATGATGGCATTAATGCAAATGATCTGATTTATAAAGCAATACGCAATGCGGAAAATTTAGTGGAAGTAGATAGCCACTATCAAGGTGTGTTGGATATGCTTAATGAAGCCCTAATTCAGGTGCAAGAGGCGAGTTCCGAAGTCGCACAATTAGCGAGTAAAATCGAGCAAGATCCAGAATTATTACACGAATTAGATAATCGTATTGCTCAAGCAATCTCGCTTGCTCGTAAGCATCATATTCAACCAAATGAATTATGGCGATACCACTCAAAATTAAAAAACGAGTTACAGGCGTTACTTGATTTTGAAGATAATGAAGAACAGCTTATCCAAGATGAAAAACAAGCTCATCAGCAATGTTTAGCATTAGCTGAAGAAATCTATCAAAAACGAACAGAAGCAGCAAATAAACTGGCTCAACAAGTTACAAAGCAAATTAAACATCTAGCGATGGAAAATGGCGAGTTCTTTATTAAAGTGGAACATAATGTGAAGAAGCTATCGCCAAATGGAGCAGATTTAGTGGAATTTAACTTATGCAGCAACTTAGGGCAGCAAGCTCAACCCTTATCTAAAATCGCATCAGGGGGCGAACTTTCCCGTATTTCTTTGGCTGTACAGGTATTGACTGCGAATAAGCTCTCGACACCAACTATTATTTTTGATGAAGTGGATGTTGGAATTAGTGGCTCGGCCGCAACAACGGTAGGTAAACTATTGCGTGAATTAGGCAAAAAATGCCAAGTGTTATGTGTTACTCATTTACCTCAAGTGGCAAGTTACGGGAATCAGCACTTCAATGTTCAAAAATATGTTGAAAATAACCAAACTGAAACGCAGATGACATTACTCTCTGAAGATAAGCGTATTCACGCCTTAGCTCGATTATTGGGTGGAAGTAAAATTACTGAAGCCGTATTAGCGAATGCGGAAGAAATGTTAAAGTTGGCAGGAAATAGCTGATTAGAAAACAAAAATCGCATCAACATTTCTGTTGATGCGACTGGAATTTGGGGGTAAACACAACTAAACTAAAGCGATTTTGTATTGAAAATAAAGAATTTTCCATTTTGTTAAATCTTATTTGGGTACTATTTTGGGTACTTTTTTACAAAATCAAACGGGTTTAAATGAATGCAAATGAACGCATATATTAAAAAATCTATGAAACAAAGTACAATCAAACTTTATTAAGTCCGCCAAATTCAACATAAAACAACATAATCCCGCATTTTTGCTATAACACAGTAGGAACGGCAAGGCACAAGCCGAAAAATGCAAAATAGCCCCATTTCGGGGCTAGTTAAGCGGAATTTAGCGGGTCAAGCAATCTTTGATTAGGTAGCCTGCCGATTTACCGACTAAGTGCGGTTTGTGAATGTCCGTGCAACGGATAATTTCAACTTTTCCGCCTTTTTCCTTGTAGGTATCTACAAACAATCCGCCTTTACGGCGAACGGTATAGCCGTATGATGGTTCGTAGATTTTGCCTTTCTTCTCAATCGCTAACGGGGAAACGTAAGCAAGAATAACGCAATCGCTCCAAATTTTCTTTAATTCTCCGCTTTCTTCCTTCATCGCACCGCCAATTTTAACGTATTTCACGCCGATAAGTTCAGCGAACACTTCGGGCGTTAAAATCGCCGTGCGTGTATATTTGATACGTTCTAATAGTGTCTTATTCTGTTTTAGCATTTCCCATACATCGCCGGCAATAATGCAAACGTTGGGCTTTCTACCTGTACCGGTTGAAATAGCATTAATAGCGGTATCAAACACAGGGATTGGGTCGGCTTCAAGGTTGGAGAATTTCGCCTTAGCCGCTAGGCTGATTTTATTCGCCGTGTCGTAGTTATCGGCATTCTGTGCAATGCCTGCAACTTCTAATTCACGCCCTAATGCGATTACATCTTGCGTGACGTTTAAGGCGTATTCTTTCAGTTGATAGCTTGCCTCTTGTTCTTCACGGTAATCAATCGGGTATTCAATATCGTGTTCTTCCAGCTCTACGTTGATAGTTGTAATATCTTCCGGCGTTAAGCGGTTGCTATCGCCGTGCAACTGTCGAACGGTGGATTGTTGGCGGAATGCCAAACGCCCAAATTGTGGAATTTTGCCCGCTTCTTTCGGAATTTCCACTACTGGCATTAACATATCCGCCACTAATTCAGCGTTATGATAGCCTTGTGCAAGCTGATTTAAAATCGGGTCTTGAATGCGGTGTTTTGCGGTTTCTTGTGTCATTAATTAGCTCCTTGAGTAATCATTTTAAATGCAGTGCGATAATCTACGTTTTTGGCGTTCATATACGCCTTGATTTGCTTATCCAGCTCAATCACTTCAAACGGAATATCTTCCGCATAGTCTGCCGTTTCTGTGTGATTTGGGTCACTGCCAAAAGCTCGTTCAGGCGTTGCATATTCGCCAAAGTGAAGAATTTGCGGTTGAGCTTCTAAGAAGGCTTTCACTTTACCGGTTAAGCTCTCGCCCTCATTAAAATCTAACGTTTCCCCATAATCGTAGGCTTCAGCATAATTAAGCAATTCAACGACTTTATCTCTTGCCACAGGGGCTAGAATGCCTTGTGAAATTAGCTTCCCTGTGTAGTCGTGAATATCCGCCTTAGATTGCTCTCTTAACTGCTCCTTTAATTGGAGGTTTTCAGCCTGTAGGCGGTCAATTTCTTCTTGTGTCATTGTGGTTCTCCTAATGGTTAAAAATATGGTGAATAGCCTCTCTATAGCTCATTCCTGTGAGGTTTTGCATATATATGGCTTTTTCGTGGATAGCTTGGGCGGTGAGTTCTTCATTGAAAAACTGCATGCCGTGCTGGTTAAAATTGATATAATCGCCAAAATTGGCGGCTGCCTCTTTGATTGCCTCAATAGGTTTCGGTAAGCCTTTAACGGCTGGGGCTAACGCCCCTAAAAATCCAACGTGGCGTAAATAATAACGGTTCGGCATAGGGCTATTATTTGAGGTTGGCAAATAGAAAGAGGCTGAAATATTGTTATATTCTCCGCTTAAAATATGCCGTTCTAATTGCTCGTTCACTTGGCTTTCTGCAAATAAAACGCCGTCTTGCACAAACATTTTATTTACTTCGCCATAAGCGGGGGCATTATGTTCTGGGTGTCCTAAAACAAGTGGAGCGGTAAAAATGGCTTTGTTGTAATTCTCCGCAATTTGATTTAATTCACTTTCGCCCCAAATGGTTTTTATACCGTTGGCGGAAATATGCGTACCTGTTTTAAATATGGCAAAAATGGCGGTTTTCATTTTAATTTCTTCTTGTGTTTATTAATGATGTTATAAATTGCTTGTAAAGAAAGCCCATATTTTCTTGATAATTCAAAATGATTTGAGCCGTTAAACTCTTCCAGAATTAAAG
Source organism: Mannheimia kashgarensis (assembly GCF_041807705.1). Taxonomy (NCBI): domain Bacteria; kingdom Pseudomonadati; phylum Pseudomonadota; class Gammaproteobacteria; order Pasteurellales; family Pasteurellaceae; genus Mannheimia; species Mannheimia kashgarensis. The sequence goes on along the minus strand of NZ_JBGTYY010000001.1, from coordinate 214,023 downwards.
AATTTCTAGCACTTATTTTAGTGGTGTTTTCGATGGGGATATAAATAACCGTCCCCCCTAGATATTTATATATTCCATTTAAAATGGCGTGTTTGATTTCATTCAAGTTACCGCCTTTTTGAAGTCCTTCCTCAATAGCAACTCCTACTTGTTCAATAAAAAAAGAAAATATTTGTGGGCTATTTTCTTTACTACCTCGCATTTTCACCTCTTTATTTTTCAGCTTTCTATAATAAGCACTTTAAAGCATTTTAAAGAAAATGTATTTTTAAACTCCTTTAAAGAAATTCCCGTTTACAAGCGGTCAATTTTTCTAAAAATTTGCAAAATTCTAAAAAATAAAAATTTGTTGAAAAAACTTTCCCTAATTCCCTAAAAGTGTGTCAAAGCCTTTTCGGATAAGGCTTTAGTCTTGGGGAAAGTTTCAGGGAAACATAGGGGAAAGATGATTTTTAAACTTTCCCTAAACTGTTTTTAGCTACTCAAAGGCAATAAAAAAGGGGCGGAATAGTCCGCCCCTGTACTCTGTTTTTGTTTATCCCTGCCACTCATTTAGCGTGGCTTCTCGATTTTTCCATTGAACATTTATTTTTGGTGTCCCGTTGGTTTTTAGCTGTACTATTTCGCCTTGTTCTCCTGTTTCCCTTAATGCTTCGGGGAAGGCTGTTTTAAAATAATTTAGGTTTAGTGTTTGCTTTAATCCAATACAGTCGCAATAATGCAAATAGGCTTTATATAGTGCATTGTTCACCGTCGTTTTACTGTTTGCATAATTGCTTCCCCATTGTAGCCCTTGTGTGCAACTGCCGATAATTTTAAACGCCTTAGCAAATTCTATTAAGTGGTTGGCTTCCCGTTTCACACTATCGCCCTCTCTGCTTGCTTGATAGTTTTCAAGGAGCTTTCTTGCTGTTTCAGGTTCAGGAAAGAGAGAAAGCAATTTATTTGTAATGCCGTAAATTTCGCCTTTCACTTTGTCAATAAAATTCACGTCTTTTTTATCTTTAGGAATAGCCCTTTCAAACGGAATAATAACCCGTCTTCTGGCTATTCCGCCGTTTTGGTCTCTAAAATCAATCGGGTAGTTTGTACTCATCATAAATACAACAGTCGGCGTAAAATCTTCAAATCCTTTATAATAGATTTGGGCTTTTAAGGTATCGCCACCGGTAAGGCGTTTTAGTCCGTCTGCCGTGCCGGTGTATTTGGCTTGGTCGGGGCTATATGCGAAAGTTTTTCCCATTAAGCCGGCAATGATTTTAGGTTCTTCAAGCCCTTTTATATCAATTACGCTCGTGTTGAACCGCCCGTTTAAGATCGTAGCAATTTCACCAAATACGCTTTTACCTGCCCCTGCTTTGCCGGTTGCTTCAATAAATAGCCCCCACTGATAGCGGTTAGTCAATACCATATAAAGCCCTGCTAAAATGGCATTTCTGCGTTCTGTACTGTCGCTTGATACAAACGCTAACCAATCATCAGGTGTATCTTGGCTTTCGGTATTCAGCGAAAAATCCTCTAATGCTCGCAAAAAATGCGTAGGGCTATGCGGTAAAAATTGCCCGGTTTTCTTATTAAGCACGCCATTCTGAAAGCCGATTAAATCCGGATTTTCAGGCGGTAAGCGTTCTATTTCTAAAATGGCTAAATCGGCTATTTTGCTGATTTTATGCGGCGAGTAATTGCGATCATTTGCGGATTTTAGAAAATTAGCAATTTCCCGCCTAAATTCTTCTTCATTTAGGCTTATCCACGCTTTGCCGTCTTGTAATCTGTAGGTTTCTCGCCTTAATGTATCACGTCTAAGCGGTTGTTCTTGCCATTCTAAAAACGCTTCTACAATATCAAGCGTATTGAGGCTTTTATCACTTAAATCAAGGGCTAAAGGTTGGCGTTTTCGGGTTTCCTCCGCCACCGTTTCCGCTATTGTTTCCCCTGCTCGGGTGCGTTTGATGTAATCGCTTGCGTTTTCCAGCGTTTGCCCTATATTGTCGTAAAATAGCACGGTTTCCGCTTGCGTGTGCTTTGCAAGGTTCGCACAAATGGCGGTTTTATGGGGCTCGCTTAATCCGCCAAACTGATAAATACTAATCACTTTGCGATTTTCAGGGGCTATGCGTAGGCTGTGCAATTCTTCTAGCTGTTTTTCGCCTAAAATTATGGGCGGATTTTTGCTATCTGCCTTTTCTAAATCAATTTCCGCCCATTCAGCTTCTACAGCTTCGTTTGGGCGAACCATTGTTAAAAGTTGGAAATGAATTAGGGCTTTTGTGTTTAGCTGAATATTAGCCTCTGCTATTGTTTGCAGTAGTTCCGGTATTTCTTCAGTTTTAACGTGCGGATTATTCTGTTTTTTGACTTTCTTGAGATTCTTCCCAATTTTAACGCAAGGATTGAAGGGAATAAGCCCGCCATTTACTGCAAAATCAAGAATATTATTGACATAACTCGCCAAACGGTTAGCCATATCATACTTTTTTTGAGCTTCTAATTCTTGCAATGGAACACTAACAAGAGTGGGGACTATTTCGTTGATTGGGTACATTCCTAGAGAGGGCAATAAATGAAGCTCAATACTTCCCCAATATTTATTAATGGTTTCATTTTCTACCTCGCCTTGCTTCTTCGCCCGCCATTTTTCCGCTATGGCTTGAAAGGTGTTTGAGTTGGCTAGCTCTTGTTCTTTTTCTAACTGCTTAAAATGCACTTGCGGATCTATCCTTTGAGCAAGTAAAGCATTGATTTCATCACGTTTAATGCGTGCTTGTGCAATGCTAACCGCCGGATAGTTGCCGATAGTGTGTTTTGTTCGTTTCTTGGTTTGTGGGTGGTTGTAACGAAAACGCCATACTTTTACACCGGAGGGATAAAGCTGTAAAAATAGCCCGCCCCCGTCTGTGTATTCATTCTTGCCGTTTTCGCTATATTTGAGGCGTTCCACTTGCGTATTTGTTAGCTTGTTACTTGCTCTTGCCATAGTTCCCAATTTCTCTAAAAGTACCCAAAATTTTAGGCATTATATCGCTTGGGTACTGTTTTGGGTACTATTTTACAAAATCAAATGAATACAAACGAACGCAAATAAACGCATTAGAAATAAAAAAAGCCTTGAAAATCAAGGCTTCTAAATGGGTTTCAGTTCAAATAAATTTAACTGAATTTATTAATTTGGTGGAGGTAAACGGGATCGAACCGATGACCTCTTGCATGCCATGCAAGCGCTCTCCCAACTGAGCTATACCCCCGATATGGGCGGAATAATATGCTTTCCGCTTGAAGATGTCAATGGCTTTAGGTAATGATAAAGCTGATTGATTAAAAACTAACTATTCGTTTGAATAAAGTGGATTGCTTTTTCAAGGCGGGTTAATGTTTTCTCTTTACCCACTAATTTAGCTGTAATATCCATAGAAGGCGATTGCCCGCTTCCTGTTACCGCTAAACGGAATGGCATACCTACTTTACCCATACCAATTTCAAGTTCAGCCGCTGTTTGGTTCATCGCTTCGTGAATATTCTCAACCGTCCAATCATTACAAGCGGTCAATTTTTCCAATAATTTTCCAAGTGGAGCAACCGCTTCCGCTTTGAAGTTTTTAGCGGTGGCTTTTTCGTCATACGTCTCAAACTGTTCATAGAAATAACGGCTGCTTTCGGCAAGCTCTTTTAAGGTTTTACAACGCTCGCCCAGTACAGGGATAATTTCTTCCAATTTTGGACCGCTTGTGAAATCAATGCCTTGAGCTTGCATATGCCATTCAAGATGTTTTGCCACATAACTTGGGTCAAGACTGCGAATATAGTGCTGGTTCAGCCACTGCAATTTTTCGGTATTGAATGCACTTGCCGATTTGCTTACAGAATGAATATCGAAAAGCTCAATCATCTCTTGACGTGAGAAGATTTCTTGATCGCCGTGCCCCCAGCCCAAACGCACAAGATAGTTAATTAAGGCTTCTGGTAGGTAGCCGTCATCACGATACTGCATTACACTCACTGCACCGTGGCGTTTGGATAATTTTTGACCATCATCTCCGTTGATCATTGAAACGTGAGCATAAGTTGGTACAGGAGCTCCAAGCGCTTTTAAAATATTAATTTGGCGAGGGGTGTTATTGATATGATCTTCACCACGAACAACGTGGGTAATACCCATATCCCAGTCATCAACAACCACACAGAAGTTATAAGTTGGAGAACCATCAGTACGGCGGATAATTAAGTCATCTAATTCACTGTTGCTGATTTCGATACGACCACGCACCGCATCATCAAATACCACAGAGCCTTCTTGAGGATTTTTAAAACGCACAACGTGTGGTGCATCTACCGAATGGGGATGATCGCCTAAACAGTGGCGGTCATAGCGAGGTTTCTCTTTGTTTGCCTCTTGCGTATTGCGTAATTCTTCCAAACGCTCTTTTGAGCAGTAGCAGCGATATGCCGTACCTGCTTCAATCATCTGGTCGATCACTTGGTTGTAGCGGTCAAATCGTTTTGTTTGGAAATAAGGACCGTGCTCCCACGCTAAGCCAAGCCATTCCATACCTTCAAGAATAGCTGCCGTTGCTTCTGGGGTTGAACGTTCCAAATCGGTATCTTCGATGCGTAGTACAAATTCGCCATTATGATGTTTTGCATATAACCAAGAATAAAGTGCGGTACGAGCACCTCCAACGTGTAAATAACCTGTTGGACTTGGTGCAAAACGAGTACGAACTTTTACATTTGGATCTAAAGGGAAAAGAGTTTCAATTTTCATTTTGTATTGCCTAATTATTATTAGTAAAATTTTAAGAAAAACTTGTCTATTTTACTACGCTTGAGGGCGAATAATAGTAAAAAGTTACATTTCTGGAGTAAAAAATCAGCAAACAGGGCGAAAAGCGTAAAAAGGGTTTGACGAAAGAGCAAAAATCTCTATAATTCACTTCCACAACAGCGGGCGATTAGCTCAGTTGGGAGAGCACCTCCCTTACAAGGAGGGGGTCACTGGTTCGAGACCGGTATCGCCTACCACTTCAACTTTAAGTGTTCTGTTGTTGTAACAATCTAGTTATTTGAAAATGGGCGATTAGCTCAGTTGGGAGAGCACCTCCCTTACAAGGAGGGGGTCACTGGTTCGAGACCGGTATCGCCCACCACTTCAACTTTAAGTGTTCTGTTTTCAAATTCCCTTTGATTTGAAGTCTTACATAAACAATAATTTTTGTTTAAAGTGGGCGATTAGCTCAGTTGGGAGAGCACCTCCCTTACAAGGAGGGGGTCACTGGTTCGAGACCGGTATCGCCCACCACTTAAGACTAAAATCATAAACTTCAAACTGCGATTATTCGTATCTGAAGGGCGATTAGCTCAGTTGGGAGAGCACCTCCCTTACAAGGAGGGGGTCACTGGTTCGAGACCGGTATCGCCCACCACTTTTCTTATTAATCAATTTTATAAATAAAAAATCCCTTTCAAGCTGTAACTCAAAAGGGAAGTGTATTATGCTTCTTGCTGCATTTGCATAAATGCTTTTCTGCGTGAAGCAACGAGCCTTTTTCTGTCCTTAATTTGTTTGATCTGGCGTAGGCGTAGCTTCCTCGTTGGTAGGCTTTTCTTTTTCTTCAGTCTTCTCATCAGTCCTATCCTCCTGTTTTATATGACTATCAGATAAATTTTTTTGTTCTTGCTCTAGCTTTTTCTGTTCTTCAATGCGTTGATAATTGATGATACTACCATAATAACGGCGGATGTTTTCAACATATTGTAATGCCTCATAGCCTCTCGCATAGCCATATTTCAGATTAGTATAATAGCGTTTTTCGGCGAGTAGTGGCAGATTTTTTTTCACATCTAACCAATTATCCGGATCACCGCCTAATTGTTTGGTTAATCGACGTACATCTAATAAATGCCCTAATCCCATATTATAAGCAGCTAAGCTATACCAAATTCTATCTTCTTGTGGAATAGTTTCTGGCATCTGTCTCATCAACATATGCAGATATTCGGAACCTGCTTTTATACTCTGAGCAGGGTTAGTTCTATCTGAAATTTTCATTCTATCAGCGGTATCTTTTGTTAGCATCATAATACCACGCACACCCGTTGGCGAGGTTGCATTGGGATCCCAATGAGATTCTTGGTAAGCAATAGCCGCTAGCATTTGCCATTCTAAATCGCCTTTATGGGTCCTAAAAAGTAGTTCATATTTAGGCAAAATGGCTTTAATTGCTCTTAAATAGCTCTGAATATCAACATAATCAAATTTTTCCAAATGATTAAAATATTTCTCCTCAATGCGTGAAATAAGCCCATTCTCTACAGAATCGGACATAAAATCTAATAAAGCAGCTTGTAATTCGCTGTAAGAACTATTTGCTAAATACCATAATACAGGATTTTCATCTGTCAAATCAAAGCCTACTGCGAGATTAGGGTTAATATGCTGTACGGAAGAAATATCAACTGACATCGCTATAGTATGTGGAATTTCGCCTTGAGCGACTTTTAATAACAGCTCTTCTTGAGTAAATTTATCTGAAATTTGCCACTTTAATTGAGGATTTTCTTGCTTGAGCTGATTAAGTATCGGAATAACTGCAGAGCCATTTGGAATAATGACATTTTCTTGTAAATCTGAGAGTCGATATGGTCTTGTAGTGCCTTTCTTATAAACCACTTGCCAAGAAGCAGAGTAATACGATGGTCCGATTTGGAAGGCTTCATTTAATTCTGGATGATAGAGTAAACCTGCGGCTGCAATATCAATCTCATTATTTTTTAATGCTTCAAATAATTTTTCACTACTATCGTAACTTTTTACTTCAAGATTAACCTTTAGATATTGTGCGAAGGCTGTTGCTAAATCATATTCAATCCCGCTTTTACCTTCAGGACCGACAAAATAGGAAAGAGGGTGGTTGATCATTCCCACTTTCAAGTTTTTACTTTGTTGAATTTGCGTGTAGTGATTAGCTTCTGAATGAATAATTTTTTGCCAAGGGAAAATCATATCCCAAGCCCAAAGCAAGAGAGCTATTGCGATAAAAAGGCGAGCAATTAATCCTTTCAATTTAAAATCCTCATTTATTCAACTAAGAGCTAAGTCTAGCTGAAATTATAGCTTAACGGAATAATAGTTTAATTAATTTAGTAATAGAACGGAGAAAAAGAAAGAATTTAAATGAAATGGCGCACCCGAGAGGATTCGAACCTCTGACCGCTCGGTTCGTAGCCGAGTACTCTATCCAGCTGAGCTACGGGTGCGTATTTGAAGATTGTGAGAATTTAGTTTATCAGCGACCATTTTATTTTAGAGTGGAAATAGAATGGCGCACCCGAGAGGATTCGAACCTCTGACCGCTCGGTTCGTAGCCGAGTACTCTATCCAGCTGAGCTACGGGTGCGTGATAAAGTAAATGGCGGTGAGAGAGGGATTCGAACCCTCGATAGAGCTTTTTAACCCTATACTCCCTTAGCAGGGGAGCGCCTTCAGCCTGCTCGGCCATCTCACCACTCACTGTGTCTGTGGGCGACATATTACTAGAATTTAAAAAGATGTCAAATTCTTTTTCCTGAAAAAGTTAAATTCTAGTGTGTTTGCCTATGTAATAAGCAAAACGATGATTTTTTAAGTTTTAGCGGATAAATATTAAACATTTCATAATCTTATAAAAAAATAGAGCGGTAAAATTTTCTGAAAATCTTACCGCTTGTAGTTTAAATCCTATTTTTTCTTACTTTGAGGTTTCTCTTTGTTTTCATCTTCTGCAATAGTTTTTACACAAAGATGCAAAATTTGCTCAACACCATTTTTAATGTAGTCATCGCTGCGCACTTCATTTTTTTGTAAATCTAGCATTGCATCGTGAATACCTTGCGTCATACTTGTTGATTGTACTAAATCCCAGCAGTTTGGATCTAAATGGTTGAAATTACCTTGTAAATCTGCAGCATAAAGCACCCCACTATAATAAGCATAAACATTATGATCTAGCATTCTGTTTATCGTCATTGCACGAATTTGTTCAACAGGTAAGGAAACTTTTTTGGTATACCAATCATTTACGCCATTCATAAATGAATTAATATCATAAGTTTCGTTTACTCTATCTTTATAGGTTTGAGCGGTTGCACCATAAGCAATTGCATAAGATTTTTGATCTACTTCTGCTTCATTTAAGCGCGTCCAACCACCTTTATTTGATGAACAAGCAGCTAAAAATGCCACTACGGTAATCATTAAAATAGATTTAATTGCTTTTTTCATATTTATAACTCCTTATTGTGTTTGTCATAAAGTTTTAGCTATTTTACCGAATAAATGGCAAAATTACTTAAAAATTTTATGAGGGTCAATATGAAACAGTATTTAGATTTATGCCATCGTATCGTAAATGAAGGAAAATGGGTAGCGAATGAACGCACAGGTAAGCGTTGTCTTACGGTGATTAATGCAGATTTAATCTATGATGTTGAGAAAGGCAAATTCCCATTAGTGACTACTCGTCGCAGTTATTGGAAAGCCGCGATCGCAGAGCTTCTTGGCTATATTCGAGGCTATGACAATGCCGCTGATTTTAGAAAACTAGGCACGAAATCGTGGGACGCAAATGCAAACGAAAATGCTGCTTGGCTTGCTAATCCTTACCGTAAGGGTGAAGATGATATGGGCTTAGTTTATGGAGCAGTTGGGCGTAATTTCCCAAAACCTGATGGTGGCTCTGTGGATTTACTTCGTCAAATCGTCGATGATTTGAAAAAAGGCGTGGATAATCGGGGCGAAATTTATACTTTCTATCACCCAGGTGCATTTCATATGGGTTGCTTACGTCCTTGTCTCCACAGCCACCACTTTTCATTGCTTGATGGTACACTTTATCTCAATAGCACTCAGCGTTCGGCAGATGTTCCTCTTGGCTTAAACTGGAATATGATCCAATGTTACACTTTCCTTGCGTTAATGGCACAAATTACAGGGCATAAAGCAGGGAAGGCTTTCCATAAAATTGTAAACGCTCATATTTATGAAGATCAACTTGAGCTAATGCGTGATGTGCAGCTAAAACGTGAGCCGTTAAATGCACCGAAATTAATTATTAATCCTGATATCAAATCACTTGAAGATTTAGAAACTTGGGTAACTTTAGATGATTTTAAAGTGGAAGGTTATGAATACCACCCATCTATTCAATATCCATTCTCTGTTTAATAAAAAAGCCTAGATATATTATCTAGGCTTTCTTTCGGATCGTTAAAAAGAATTATTTTACTAAGTCTTTTAATGCTTTACCTGAAACGAATGCAGGTACTTTAGCTGCTGCGATTTTGATCTCTTCACCAGTTTTTGGATTACGACCAGTGCGTGCTTTACGCTCATTTACTTTAAATGTACCGAAGCCGATTAATTGAACAGGATCGCCTGCTTTTAAACTTGCAGAGATTGCATCAAGAGTTGCTTCTAATGCTGCTTTAGCATCTTTCTTAGTTAAGTTTGCACCTGCTGCGATAGCATCGATTAACTCAGTTTTGTTCATAGTTTTATCCTCTAAGATAGTGTTTTGAATAAATGACGTAAAACGTCTGAAAAGTTATTGAAACCTTGCCATAGCTTAATTCAAAGTTGAGATTTGTCAAAGTATTATTATGCAAGATTTTGTAAATATTTATGTTATTGATTAATATTTAAACCAATATTGCTAATGCCACTGCTTCTGATTTCGTCTTTTAGCTCAAAAATGATATCTAGATCACGGTTTTCACACTCGTTAAGCAATCTATAGATTTGCCATTGCACATCTAACTCTTCTTGAATTTCCTCTGAATTTTTTAACTCTTGCTCGTTGAGTTCTTTGTCTTGTTGCATTTCCAAATAGCTTGCTACTGTGCCTAATGAAATTTGGCTGATACGAATTGCTTGCTCTAACGTTGCTCCTGCAATAATACTATGCAGTAATTCCGAAAGTGCTTCGCAAGCTTCCTGTGCAGGTAAGACACCAAAAAACTCATATTCGTTCACATCAGGGATAATTTCTTCTAATTTTTCCAGCTGATTGTCGAAATTAATTTTTGCCCCTTTTACAGTTAAATATTCCCATACCAAATTTAAAATATTTTGGAATATTCTGGCTTTTTCGGGCTGTTCAGTAACTTCGCAGAAAAGTTGATAGTTCGGGTACATTCTTTCGCATAAACAAGCCATAAAGGTTACGTTCTGCCAAGGCTCGAAGCGTTCCATACGTTTATGAATCGGGTTTCTCATTTTATTTTCTCTCCATACAAGCGACCATTTTATTGCAAATTTTTACACTTTTTTGACCGCTTGTTTGAGTTATTTATGATAGGGTTTTGAGTAGTGATGAATTGCATCAACAAACACTTTCGGACTTCCGACCGGTACGTCTAAGTGAATGCCGTGTCCTAAGTTAAAGACGTGTCCGCTACCATTTCCAAAACCGGCAAGAATGTTTTTCACTTCTTGTTCGATACGTTCAGGGGTTGCATAAAGCACACTAGGATCCATATTGCCTTGAAGGGCTACCTTATCGCCGACACGTTTACGTGCGTCGGCAATATCGACAGTCCAATCTAAACCAATAGCATCACAGCCTGTTTCAGCAATCGCTTCTAACCATAAACCGCCGCCTTTGGTAAAGAGTGTAACTGGCACTTTACGACCTTCATTTTCACGAATTAACCCATCAACAATTTTGTGCATATAACGTAAAGAGAACTCTTTATAATCATTGTGTGCTAATACACCGCCCCAAGTGTCGAAAACCATTACTGATTGAGCACCGGCTTTGATTTGGGCGTTTAAATATAAAATTACGCTATCGGCTAATTTATCGAGTAATTTGTGCAGAATGTTTGGATCAGCGTAAAGCATTTTTTTAATTTTGGTAAATGCTTTACTTGAGCCGCCTTCAACCATATAGGTTGCTAATGTCCAAGGGCTACCAGAGAAGCCAATTAACGGCACTTCGCCTTTTAATTCACGGCGAATGGTACGCACAGCGTTCATCACATATTGTAATTCGCCTTCAGGATCTGGAATTGGGAGATTATTTACATCAGCAAGTGATTGTACAGGGCGAGCAAATTTCGGGCCTTCGCCTGCACCAAAACTTAAACCTAAGCCCATTGCATCTGGAATGGTGAGAATATCGGAAAAAAGAATAGCAGCATCTAATTCATAGCGGCGCAAAGGTTGCAAAGTCACTTCGCAAGCTAAATCTGCATTACGGCAGAGCGACATAAAATCGCCCGCTTCGGCACGGGTAGCTTTATATTCAGGTAAATAACGCCCTGCTTGACGCATCATCCAAACGGGGGTCATATCCACAGGTTCACACAAAAGAGCTTTTAAATAGCGATCGTTTTTTAATTCAGACATTGGTTTTTCCTTTGATTATGAAACGGTCGTTTTTATTGAAAAGTTTGTAAAATATAGATGAAATTTGACCGCTTGTATTTATTAATTTAATTAATGTAATTGTGGCTTTTCTTCTGTTTTAGGCACGCCCAAAGCAAAATGGCTATGTAAGAATAGGGCTAACACTCGTAAGTATTCCAACACTTCTTCGCCTGCTTCAAGCAGTTCTTCGTTGTTATCGTCCTCATTGTACCCTAATTTTGCGATTTCATCTAAATCATCAATAGCCTCGCCTACTTCATCAGTTTCTTGTTGAAGTTTAGGTTGAGCAACGCCTAAACCGAGTAAGAAGTTGTTTGTCCATTCAGAAATACCATCAGCCAGAGCAAAGCCATCTTCTTCGTTTTCAGGTAGCCATAGGCTAAATAGCGTATTGGCTTGAGAAAAACTTTCAGTAAGTTGTTGATAAAATTCGGTGAGTTGTTTTAACGGCTCAACTAAAAATGCGTGTCCGTCATTGGTAAATTGGTAGGTTAAGGTTTTCCACGAATCATCTTGAATACCACCTGCAATCAATCCGCATAAGAAGCCGTGAAACTCCGCAGGAGTGTCTTCAATTTGTAATTGTGTGATGAGTTGTTTAAATTCTTGAGAAGTTGTTATAGCCATAATTGCATTATTGTGATTTTGCTAAAGAATGGCATAATATAGCAAAAATTTTGCGATAAAGTGAGGATTTCGTATTTATGTCGGTAAATAATATCGAACTACAGATTTTCGGGCAGGTATTACGCTTACAATGTCCTGTCGAACAACAAGAAAATTTATTGGCATCAGCACAGCGTTTGGAAGAACGTGTAGCGGTATTGAAAGAGCAGTCCGGCATTATTCAACTTGAAAAGGTGCTAGCGATTGTAGCACTGAATTTAAATTATGAATTAGAGCAGGCTCAACGCCAAAATGCAGAAAATAAGAATGTATTAGTTGCCTGTATTGAGCAGTTAGACAATTCGTTAGGTAAATTGCAATCAAATAGCTGATTTTTAAGCTAAGTGATTAGGAATAGAGCTATGAAATCGAAAATTTGCAATTTATTTGATTAAAGACTAGGAAAAATCATTAAATTCCGCTACTATAAATCTTGCCTGGGGTGTACGTTATTGGTTACGTCCCTGAGCCGATAATTTGAAACTTTGAGTTGGACATCTAATTGTTGGTGAGCAAGCTTGCCTTAAGCTAAAACTTAAGAGTAAGAAGCCTAAAAACGGTTAAGTTTGACTCCCTTGAACCGACTGGTTCAAGGACCATTACTGGTAGCGGCACTTCGGGTACTTATTATGGATAATTCATTAATCTTTTTTCGTCATCAGCTACGGCAATCAATGCGGGCTAAACGCCTCAGTTTAAGTGAAAGCCAGCAAGTTCACTCTTCTCATTCAATTATTCCACACGCAATTTCTCTTATCGAATCTTACCAAGCCTCACATATTGCCTTTTATTTGCCTTTCAACGGTGAAATTTCTCCTCTCCCTTTAATGAATAGCTTGCTTGAACAAGGCAAAAAACTCTATTTACCTATCCTCCACCCTTTTACAAGCGGTCAATTATTGTTTGTAAATTACCATTGCAAAACGTCTTTAAAATTTAACCGCTTGGGCATTCAAGAACCAGTGCTAGATGTCAGAAATATCATTCCATTGCAAGAATTAGAGATGATTTTTACACCATTAGTGGCGTGCGATAATGCAGGTAATCGGCTGGGAATGGGGGGCGGTTTTTATGATAGAACCCTTGCTCAAGCACCGCATATTATTAGCGTGGGATTAGCTCACGAATGTCAGCAAGTCGAACAATTACCGATTGAAAGTTGGGATATGCCGTTAAATCATATTATTTTGGGAGCATCAAAATGAGTGAAAAGAAAGAATCCGCAGGAAACCAAAGTTTAATTCGAGGCTTAACGCTTTTAGAGTTATTGGCAAAATTCCCAAATGGCTGTCCGTTAGCTCACTTAGCGGAGCTTTCAGGCTTAAATAAAAGTACGGTACATCGTTTATTGCAAGGCTTACAGCAAGAAGGGTATATTCGCCCTGCACCCACCGCAGGTAGCTACCGTTTAACCACAAAATGTTTGGCGATTGGGCAACGGGCTTTAAGCTCTATTAACATCTTACACATCGCCGCACCGCATTTAGAGGCGTTGAACTTAAAATTAGGTGAAACTGTTAATTTTGCGATGCGAGAGAAAGATCACGCAATCCTCATTAATAAATTAGAAGCTACTACAGGAATGATGCGTACCAGAGCTTATATCGGGCAGCAAATGCAACTTTATTGTTCTGGTATGGGAAAACTTTTCTTGGCTTATGATTCCGAAGAGTATATCCCTCAATATTGGCAAGCAAAATCCTCTATAATTCAAAAACTGACAGTAAATACCATTACCACGATTGATGGAATGAAGAAAGAGCTGGAAACCATTCGCAAACAAGGCTTTGCGATGGATGCAGAAGAAAACGAATTAGGCGTTTCTTGTGTCGCTTGCCCGATTTTTGACCATCAACAGAAAGTGTACTATGCGGTTTCGGTCTCACTTTCAACCGCTCGTTTAAACCAATTAGGGCGAGAAAATTTACTGCCAGCTATTCAAGATACAGCAGAAAAAATTTCAGCCGAACTAGGTGGACGATAATTTGGTATTGCCATTTTGATTATTTCAGGTAATCTTGCAGCCTTTAGATTAGAAATGATATTTTATACAATTTTGAGGTTCATTAATGTTTGGTTTTGACCCAAAAACAATAATGTTTGTTGTTTATATCTTAGGAATGATAGCAATTGGATTTATTGCTTATCGTGTCACAAATAATCTCTCAGACTATATTTTAGGTGGTCGCCGTTTAGGCAGTTTTGTAACGGCATTATCGGCGGGGGCTTCAGATATGTCGGGCTGGCTGCTGATGGGATTACCTGGAGCAGTTTATGCAGGTGGTTTAATTGAAGGCTGGATTGCCATTGGTTTAACTATTGGAGCTTATCTGAACTGGAAATTAGTAGCAGGCAGATTACGTTCGCACACCGAACACAGCGGCGATGCTTTAACCTTACCCGAATATTTCCACAACCGCTTTGGTGATAAAACAAAATTAATTAAGATTTTATCAGCGGTCATTTTTTTACTCTTTTTTGCAATTTACTGTGCATCAGGCGTAGTAGCTGGTGCGAGAGTGTTTGAAAACCTCTTTGGTTTACCTTACCACCAAGCAATTTGGTATGGGGCAGTAGCAACTATTCTTTACACCTTTATTGGTGGATTTTTAGCAGTAAGCTGGACGGATACCATCCAAGCCTCATTGATGGTTTTTGCCTTAATTCTAACGCCTCTGTTTGTAATGTATAACTTAGGTGGTTTTGATGAAATGCAAGCCTTAATCGATCGTGCAGGCGAAATGGCACAAAAAGATTATAACGATATTTTTACCGGCACGAGCATTTTGGCCGTTATTAGCTTGATGGCGTGGGGATTAGGCTACTTTGGGCAGCCACACATTGTGGTGCGTTTTATGGCAGCGGAAAGTGTGAAATCGCTCGAAAAAGCTCGCCGTATTAGTATGACGTGGATGATTATTTGCTTAGTTGGGGCGATTGGCATTGGCTATTTTGGTATGGCTTATTTCTTCGGTAATCCAGAGCAAGCAGGAAATGTGAGCCAAAACCCAGAGCAAATTTTCATTGAATTAGCAAAATTACTCTTTAACCCTTGGGTGGCAGGGATTTTATTATCAGCCATTCTTGCTGCGGTAATGAGTACACTTTCAGCTCAATTACTGATTTGTTCAAGTGCGGTTACAGAAGATTTATATAAAGGCATTTTACGTCCTAACGCAGCGGATAAAGAATTAGTTTGGCTAAGCCGTTTAATGGTGCTTGCGGTAGCTGCTCTAGCCATTTATATCGCCCAAGATCCGAACAGCAAAGTATTCGGTTTAGTAAGAAATGCGTGGGCGGGCTTTGGTTCAGCGTTCGGGCCTGTAGTGCTACTTTCCCTTTTCTGGAAACGTATGAACGGCTTCGGGGCAATTGCAGGAATGCTAACGGGAGCGTTAATCGTTCACTTCTGGGCAGATATAACACTTAAGTTTGCCTTGCCTGAGGTTTATTCGATGATCCCAGGCTTTATTGCTGCAATGGTAATGATTATTGTGGTATCGCTAATTACGCCAGCACCAAGCAGAGAAGTGCAAGACACCTTTGAACGTGCAAATAAAGCATATTTCGATGAAGTAAAATAAGATAAAAGTGGCTTAGGGCGATCCTTAAGCCACTTTTTTGCAAAATTTTTAGTAAAAATTATTCACAATCCTTGTAAGGATTGTTCACAGCTTCGCTGCCGTTGGCTGAGCCAACGTTCAAAAAGCGATGCTTTTTGTAACCGCTTGTAAACACTATGACAAACCTCCTCCTTGCGATTATTTATCTCTGTTTTATCAGTTTAGGCTTGCCCGATGCTATTTTAGGCTCGGCGTGGCCTTCTATGCACCAAGAGCTTGCTGTGCCGCTCTCTTATGCAGGTGTCGTTTCAATGATTATGTCGATTGGGACCATTACCTCAAGTTTGATGTCAGATAAGCTGACCTACCATCTCGGCACAGGCAAGGTGATGGTCATCAGCGTGGCTTTAACGGCTCTCGCCTTGTGGGGCTTCTCCATTAGTGATTCTTTCTGGATTTTGTGCTTGTGGGCAATTCCTTACGGCTTAGGGGCAGGAGCGGTTGATGCTGCATTAAATAACTATGTGGCAGTCTATTACGCTAGCCGACATATGAATTGGCTACATTGTATGTGGGGCGTTGGGGCATCTATTGGGCCGCATATTTTAGGTATCGCTTTATTGCAAGGCAGAGGCTGGGAAGGTGGCTATTACACGATTTCTCTACTACAAATCGGGCTAACGATAATCCTGTTTTGCTCTCTGCCTTTCTGGAAATCTCGCAAGAAAACCACAGCAGAAATGAATGAATCCGCAAAACCTGTCAGCCTAAAAGAAGCGATTAACATTCCGGGCGTGAAGTACGGCATTTTAGCCTTTATCGGTTATTGTGGCGTAGAGCAAACCGCTGGGCTTTGGGCGAGTAGCTATTTTGTAATGGTAAAAGGTGTCGGCTTAGAGCAAGCGGCTGCATTTGGTAGTATCTTTTTTATTGGCATTACGGTTGGGCGAGGCATTAGCGGATTTCTAACATTAAAATTGAACAATCATCAGATGATTAAACTGGGCTTTGGCTTGATTTTGCTCGGCATTGCAATGCTTTGTTTGCCTTTCGGAAAATATGTTACCCTTGCTAGTTTGATTATCATCGGACTTGGCTGTGCCCCGATTTTTCCGTGCTTAATTCACTCTACACCTGATTTCTTCGGCGAAGACAAATCACAATCTGTTATCGGCATTCAAATGGCAAGTGCTTATGTTGGTGTACTATTAATGCCACCGCTTTTTGGGTTAATAGCTAATGCGATAAGTATTAAATTACTGCCGCTTTATTTGCTCGTGATGTTTGCCCTAATGGCTTACGCCTACAGAGGCTTATTACGCAAAACCGCAAGATAAGCTAACAAGCGGTGGTTTTTTGCAAAAAATTAGCAAAAAACCACCGCTTGTATCTATTCAAAATGCTCTAACCCATACTGATACAACGCATTCTTTTTATAGCCGAAAGTTTCTGCCACAATGGCGGCGGCTTTTTTCAAAGGCAGTTCTTGGCAGAGGCGTTTAAGTAATGTAATTGCTTGGCTGGAAAATGCTTCCTCGAGATTTTGTTGTTTTCCTTCCACAATCAGCACAATCTCGCCTTTAATGCGGTTGCTATCCTCATTCAGCCATTCGATTAAATTACCTAGTTGTTCACCGTAAATGGTTTCCCAGGTTTTGGTAATTTCACGAGCCATTACCACATAACGCTCGTTACCAAAGATTTTTTGCATATCCGCAAGGGTGTCTAAAATACGGTGGGTGGATTCATAAAAAATCAGCGTGCGAGGTTCATTTTCTAATTCGGTTAATTTATCGCAACGGGCTTTTGTTTTGGCAGGCAAGAACCCTTCAAAGCAAAAACGGTCTGATGCAATGCCTGATGCACATAATGCCGTAATTGCCGCACAAGCACCGGGAATAGGAACAACTTTCACACCAGCTTGACGACAATGTCGAACAAGATGGAAACCCGGGTCGCTAATGAGTGGCGTGCCGGCATCTGAAATTAACGCAATATTGTCGCCTTTTGCTAATTTTTCCACTAAAACGACCGCTTTCTGTTGTTCGTTATGGTCGTGTAAGGCAAAAAACGGCTTTTTAATGCCGTAATGGCTGAGCAATAATCCGCTGTGGCGAGTGTCTTCAGCGGCAATTAAATCAACAGAAGATAAGGTATCTAATGCACGTTGGGTAATATCGCCTAAATTGCCAATCGGAGTGGCTACAATATATAAAATTCCGTAGTCTGGATTGATTTCAGATGAATTTTGTCTGTTTTTCATTTGCTTTTAGCTCATTTGATAAGTAAGATTTCACATTAAATTTAGCACATTATATTCTATCGAGGAAAATACAATGGCAACTATTTTAAATTCAACGATGAAAAAGGCGTTTGTGCCTACTGCTATCGCACTCTTCATTTCTGCCTGTACATCAGTAAACCCTATCACCGAATCTATTAAAGATGAGGCTTATTCAAGCTCAGAATTTTATATCAATAAAGCGGATCAAACTAAAGCCAAAGAAGATAAAATTTCATACCAGCTGCTTGCAGTGCGTAAATTAATTGATGAAAACAAAGAATACGAAGCACAAAATACCTTTAGCGAAATTCAAATCGCTGAAATGAATGAAGTGCAGAAATTAGAGTATGAGTTAGTGTCTGCTCAGCTTGCAGCATTACAAGGTAAGAACGAACAAGCAACCAGTCAGTTAAGAGAAATTCAACAGCCATTATTAAGTTCTGCCCAACGTTTACGTTATATTCAAACCCAAGCCCGAATTGCAGCGAATCAAAATGATGCGATCGGCATCGTGCGTGCAAGATCGCAGTTGAATAGTTATTTTAAAATGAATCGTGAACGCCAACAAAATAACGATATTATTTGGCAAACCTTGCGTGATGCTAATCGTGGTATGTTAGAAAAAACAGTGCCTGAAGCGGGCGAAATGGAGCTTGCAGGTTGGTTAGCGTTAATTAATCTCTATAACCAAAATGTGACTACACCTGCTCAAATGCCACAGGCAATTAATAACTGGAAAAATCAATACCCGAGCCACAGTGCAGTTGCGGTTATGCCGACAGAATTACAAGGTGTGAATAACTTCCAACAAACCCAATTAAATGGCGTTGCCTTGTTATTACCACTAAGTGGCGATGCTCAAATTTTAGGCGATATTATTCAGCGTGGTTTTAATGATGCGAAAGCAGATGACCTAACGCTCGTTCAGACGTTTGATACAAGCTCATCTGATGTAAATTCATTAATTGCCCAAGCAAAACAACAAGGGGCGAATATTATTGTTGGGCCATTGCTGAAATCTCGTGTCGATGAAATGCTATTAAGCCCTGAAATTCAAAATATTAACGTATTAGCATTAAATGCAACAGAAAACGCTCGCAATATTGCTCAAGTTTGCTATTACGGCTTATCGCCAGAATCTGAAGCTCAAGCAGGTGCAGAAAAAATGTACCGTGATGGTCATCGAGTGGCTATTGTAGCTGCTCCGCAAGATGATTTCGGCCATCGTTCGGCAGAAGCCTTTTCAAAACGCTGGCGTCAGCTAAGTGGCACTGATGCTGATGTACGTTACTACAACCAACCGCTTGATTCAGTGGCTTCTATTCAAAATGCAAGGGTAACTAAAGCTGGCTTGTATGTATTAGGTGGTGCGGAACAAGTGGTGGAAATTAAACAAGGTATTGATACTTCTAATTTAAAAGATCGCTTGGCAATTTATACTTCATCTCGCAGCAATTCACCAAATAACGGCATTGATTTTTATACTGCAATGGAAGGTGTGAAATTTAGCGAAGTGCCATTATTGGCAGATATGACCTCCAGCGAATATCAAAAAGCGGAAAATTTAGCCAATAGTGATTTCTCAATGATGCGTTTATATGCAATGGGGGCTGATGCGTGGTCTTTGGCAACGAAATTTAACGAGTTCCGCCATATTCCGGGCTATAAAATTTCAGGCTTAACAGGCGAATTAAAAGCAGGGCAAAATTGTAATATCGAACGCAGTTTATCTTGGTTGCAATATCAAAATGGGGCTATTCAACAGGCTTATTAATAGCCAAGTTGTGAGTAAACGGCAACAAGGCTCTATTTATGAACAAAAAGCCCGAGCATTTTTAGAACAGCAAGGGCTTCGTTTTGTTGCCGCTAACCAACATTTTAAAGGCGGAGAGCTAGATCTCATTATGCAAGACGGGCAAACCACTGTTTTTGTGGAAGTCCGCCAGCGTAAAAGCAATCGCTATGGTTCAGCCGTTGAAAGCATTGATTACCGAAAACAACAGAAGTGGCAAAATGCGGCGAATATGTGGCTACTCAAGCAAAATCAAAGTTTAGATACCGCAAATTGCCGTTTTGATGTAGTGGCTTTTGAGGGCAATCAACCCCCATTATGGATTCCTAACTTTTTAGGTTAGATTAAGATGTTAAATAAAATCCAAGATAGATTTACCGAAAGTATTCAAACTCAAATTTCGGCAGCAGAATTATTACCGAATAAATTAAGTGAAGCTGCAAACCGCATTGTGGCGTGTTTATTGCGTGGTGATAAAGTAATTGTGTGCGGACACGGGCGTTCTTACGGCAATGCGGCACTATTGGTTAGCCACTTAATTCATCGCTATGAACTGGCAAGACCGAGTTTTTCAGCGGTGCAATTACAACTTAATGGCATATTAGCAGGCGTTTTTGCACAAGATAATGAGCTGGATTCCGTTTATAAAAAACAGTTACAAGCTGTTGCAAAAGCAGGTGATCTCTTTATTGTTTTTTCGCCTGTGGGTAATGAAGAATGTATATTGCAAGCTATTCATACGGCGAAAAATCAACATTTAGATTTAGACATTATTGCACTTACGGGTAGCAGTAATGACCACACACTCGGATTGTTAGATGAAAGTGATATTGAAATTTCAGCCCCTTCAACCAATGAGTTGAGAGTGATTGAAAGCCATCATTTTTATACTAATTTACTCTGTGAACTTATCGACCATTTACTTTTCTCGTAGGGAGAGATTATGACACATTTAGCAAAAAAACTACTTAAAGCAGGTTTGCTTACTCTAGGTTTTCTGTCTTTACAAGGCTGTATTACCACCGCAGTAGTCACTTCAGCGGCAGTGGCAACCAAAGTGGCGACAGATCCACGCTCAACAGGCACACAAGTTGATGATGAAATTTTAGAAGAAAAAGTGGCTTACAACATCAATAAAGACGAGCAAATTAAAGAAGAAGCCCGCATTAATGTAGTCGCTTACAACGGAAAAGTGTTATTAATCGGGCAAGCACCAAGTATGGACGTAGTAGAAAATGCCAAAAATTTAGCCGCAGGAGCGGAAGGGGTAACAGAAATTTATAATGAAATCCGACAAGGCGAAAAAATCGGTTTTGGACAGATTACACAAGATAGTTGGATTACCACCCAAGTGAAATCCAAACTGCTGGTAAATGGCGAAGTAAAAGCCACCGAAGTGAAAGTGGTCACCGAAAACGGCGAAGTCTTCCTAATGGGCAAAGTAAGCCAAGCTCAAGCTGATGCTGCCGCAGAAGTAGCTCGTAATGTAGGTGGTGTAACAAAAGTTGTTAAAGTATTTAGCTATGCACAGTAATTGATAAGGCGAACCTCAGTGTTCGCCTTATTTCGTTGATTTGTAAATTTTTAGGGAAAATTAACCGCTTGTATTTAAAATCTTAGAGGGAAAATTATGAAAAAAATATCATATTTTTAAACTTTCTGCTATTTCTATTGCTTTATTAGGAGCTGCTTCACAAGGATTTACTGAGGATTGTGGGCTTCCTCTATTGATAGAAAAAGAGCAAAATGGCAATTTGAAATCGTGCATTGTAAGTAAGGAATTAACATCGAATTTCTCTTTAGGACAGCAATCCTTATTAGATATCAGAAATTCCAAGCTAAGACTTGAAGATTCAGATCTAACTCTTTCTGGCGATTTTCAAGGCGATGTTATAGCTATTTCAGATTCTGATGTAGAGATTAAAAACAGCAAAATCACTCGTAAGAATATAGCTGATGGAAATTTCTAATCAGATACAATACGAATCTCAGAAGGAGAAAGTGGTATTTCTAAACTTACCCTGGATAATGTTTCTTTAGCATCAACAGGTGAAGCTCATACTATATCTATTCACGCTACAGAAAAGCAAAGTTCTCTAGCCTCTATTATTGCTAAAGACTCTAGTATATCTTCCGAAGATTCTATTTTTGGCTCTTGGTGGTCAACAAGTAGGAAAGTCAAACAATATGCAAATTTTGATATTAATTTAGAAAACTCTACTATAAAAGCCCCACTGATTATAGCTGTAGGGATACCAAGTGATGATGAAGATGGAATAATTGCTGATGATAAAGTCAATATTGTAGCAAATAACTCTAAACTTTCTGGCCCTATAATTACTCTTGCTGATAGTTCTGGAATATCTAAAAGTGATATTAATCTAACTTCTTCATCTTGGTTTGTTCCAATTGCTAAAGATCCAGTAAGTGGAGATGTTACACATAATAGTGTATCTAATCTTAAATTAGATAACAGCCAAGTTACGTTAGATGATAGTCAAGGTTTTCAAACTTTAACTATTTATGAAAATCTATCAGGCAACGGTCATTTCGATCTCAACACCGATCTTGCTAACCAACAATCTGACAAAATTGTGGTAAAAGGCGATGATAGCGGTAATTTCACATTAGGTATTAAAGATAGCGGAAATGAGCCAAATGCTGCGAATGGTAAAGTAACACTTGTTGAAACGCAAACAGGTCAAGCTCAATTTAGCTTAAAAGATCGTGATTATGTTGATGCAGGGGCGTATCGTTATCGCCTAAATAAAGAGGGAACAAACTGGGTATTAGCAAACCGCCAAGCTGAAAGTGTTACAAATACACCTGTTCAGCCTACGCCCCTTGCCAAGCCTGTAACGCCAGCACCTACTGAACCAACCCCACCAGTTGTTGTTCAACCAACACAACCTCAACCAACACAACCTCAACCAACTCAGCCAGTGGTTCAGCCAAAACCTGTTGTTCCAACTCCGCCAGTTGTTGTTCAGCCGACACAGCCTCAACCGACACAGCCTAGCCAACCTGTTGTTGCACCTGTATTGAAAGCATTAAGTGAGAAAACAAACGCTCTTGTCTCTCTCCGCCAAGCTCAAGGTGCATTGCTTAGCCAAAATTTACAAGGTATTCATCAACGTTTAGGCGAGTTGAAAACCGATAAATTAAGCAATGTGTGGGTAAAAAATAACAATAGCCGTAGTGAAGCCAAAGCCCAGAATGTGGCGGTAGATAGCCGTTCTTCAGGTTTTGAAATGGATTCTCACAGCCTACAACTTGGGGCAGATCGTGCTATTAATGACAACCTTCGTTTAGGTGGATTTGTCGGTGCAAGCCGTGCTGATGTCGATTTTAATGGCGAATACAGCAAAGGTAAATTGCGCTCACAAGCGGTTGGTTTATACGCAACTTTTGCAAATGAACAGGGTTGGTATTTGGATAACATCGCAAAATATGAACATCTAACTGCTAAGTTTGTTGATGAAAAACGTAAATACAATGGGTTTAGCCTTTCAAGCGAAATCGGCAAACGTTTTGCGTTGAGCAATGATTGGAGCGTTACACCACAAGCTCAGCTTGCCTACCATACCATTAACGGCAAAGCCGATGAGAGCCGTTTAAATCTCTTTACTGCCCGTGCAGGTGTGCGTGTAGCAAAAGGTTTTGCATTGAATAATGGTTGGAATCTACAACCTTATGCGGAAGTAAATGCGATTGCGGAAAAAGCAAATAATGCGAAAGTGCGAGTGAATCAATATCAATTTGATGTGGCAGAAAACAAAGGCAGAGTACAAACCGCATTAGGTTTAACAGCAGGCAACAGCAACCACCGCTTAGGCTTAGAGGCTTCGGTTACTTCGGGTAGTAAATTTAAGCAGCCACTTAGTGTATTAGCGAATTATCGTTATCAGTGGTAATAATTTGCAAAAAATCGGGTAAATTCTACCGCTTGTAAAAACATAGGGGCAAATTGTAATTTGCCCCTCTTTTTATCTTATCGACAGAAATGATAAATCAACTTTGTTAATAGCTCTTTTGTCGGTTCAATATATTTGGTTTCTAAAAACTCATCAGGCTGGTGGGCTTGTTCAATCGAACCCGGCCCTAACACCAGTGTTGGGCAGAGTTGTTGAATAAATGGAGCTTCAGTGCAGTAGTTTGCTGAACCACATTCTTCGCCGAGTAGCTTTTCAACCACCTGCACGATTTGAGCAGAATGCTCGCATTCATAGCCTGGAATGCCATCGTGAATTGGGCGGATTTCAATTAAATCGCCATATTGCTCAATCATCGGTTTTAAGTATTCATCAACCATTGCGTATAAATCAGCTAACGGCATATTTGGCAATGGTCGCATATCAAACTGTAATTCACAGCAAGCACAAATACGGTTAATGGCATCGCCCCCACGAATGTTACCGAAGTTCATTGTTGGGTGACTTACTTGGAAAAGCGGATTATGGTATTTCGCTTTCAGGTCATCACGCATTTTCATCAAATAACCGATAGATTCGTGCATTAGCTCAATGGAGTTAATGCCTTTGCTTGGGTCGCTTGAGTGTCCGCTTCTGCCAGTAATTCTGACCGATTCGCCCATATGCCCTTTATGAGCTCGAATTGGCTTGAGTGAGGTTGGTTCGCCGATAATCGCACAATCTGGGCGAATGTGAGTGTGCTGGGCGAAAGTTTTTGCCCCGAGCATTGTGGTTTCTTCATCGGCGGTAGCAAGAATTCGGATCGGCTTTTTGATTTGTGAGAAGTCAATTTGGCTGACCACGTCCACCACAAAGGCGAAAAAGCCTTTCATATCTGCTGTGCCTAAGCCGTAAAGTTTGCCGTTTTGCTCGGTTAGTTTGAACGGATTGAACGTCCATTTGCCATCATCAAACGGCACGGTGTCGGTGTGTCCTGCTAGTAATAATCCGCCTTCGCCCTCGCCGTAGGTGGCAAGCAAATTATATTTATTACGGCTGCCTTCAACTGCTAAAATTTCAGTTTTAAAGCCAAAATCGGCAAGCCAAGTGGCGAGTAGTTCAATTAATGCACGGTTTGATAAATCGTGTTCTGCCACTAAACTGGAAATGGTTGGTAACTCAATCAATTGTGCGTAGCGATTAATAAATGGAATGTTGTGTTTCATAATCTATCCTGTTTTATTCTATATGTTGTGTTAAGGACGGGATTTTTCTTAACCGTTTGATAATGGCAAAACCGGCTAAAATTTCCCACATCATAATGGTGTAAATGCCAGCTCGCTCAATTAATGGGCTGAAAATCGTCGGCAGGAACATAGTAACCAAAATACAAATTGCCCCGATAATACCTGCCGTAATGCTAAAACGTTTGAAAAAACGTATTGTCGGGTGGTAAATATCGAGCCCTGCAATAATTAGCGTTAAGTTGCCAATAAAGAAAGTAATGCTTGCCCCTAAATTATAAATGCCAAATTCGCTGCGTGAAGTAGGCTGAATGCCCGAAATTAATGAGCAACCAATCGCAAAACCGAGAGCTAAGATTAAGCCGATAACACGCAGCTTATTGTGGGTAATGTGGGTAATGCCGATTGCATAAATAAAGAAAAAAACGACCGCTTGTATCACAAACATTGTCCGCATTACGATGGAGAGCGGCGAAAGTTCGGTAACTTTTCCGTCAATCATTGTGCCAACAGGCACAAGCAATTCTAAAGTGCTATGGTGGAAATAGGTGGTAAGCGATCTTTCACTAAATAAAATCGTGATATGTTCTGCCAACAGATAAAATACACCGCTGAAACTAGAAACAATCGCAATGATAGATACTAGAAACGCACAACTTTTGCGAAAGCAAGGGTGCATTAGAAACGGGTAAAATTTCACCCCAAATGAACCGCTGGTAAAATAGTTTTCCACCGCTTTTGAAATTGCGATTAATTTTTGTACGAAGTTTTTAATCCACTCTGTTTTCATAACAACCTTTCATTAATGAGTTGCGTGGGTAATAGTATTGGTTCGCACATCGAACACGTCCATTCCACCGCTAAGGGCAGCTTGTACGCCCAAATCAGCATCTTCAAATACCAAGCAACGATGAGCAGGCACGCCCAGTTTTTCAGCACATTTTAAAAATGTATCAGGGGAAGGCTTGTGGTTGATTACATCGTCGGAATCTACAATAACCGAAACATAATGGCGTAAATTAAATTTTTCATCTAATAATTCCACCATTGCACGGTGCGATCCGGTGCCGATTGCCATTGGCTTTTTGCCGAAATTGGCTTTCACAATCTCAAAAGCGGGCAGTAGCGTGGCATTTTCAGGAATTAATTCCATACCAAATTGGCGTTTTAATTTCACCACTTCATCAAAATAATGCTCAGGCATATTAGCACGCTTCATTGTTTCTCGGGCAATAATAAAGGTGGTTGAGCCGCTAAGTTTCATCATAGCATCAGAAGTGAGCGGATAACCTAAAACGTCACCCACCATTTCCCACGCTTTGGCGTGGCTTGGTATTGTGTCGATTAATGTACCGTCCATATCAAAAATGAGGGCATCATATTGGTCAATAATGGCTTGATCTAACATTGTTTTCCCTAAATTTTGGTTCTAAATTCTGGCTTTAAGTCCACCAAATTCTTCAATCATTTTGGCAGTAAAGGTTTTGAGTTCTTCTGTCATTAGTAAGAAATTGGCATCAAAACGTTGAGCAACATCTTCTTTCAGAATATCGTCATTTTTCTCACGCACTTCATCGGCAAATTTCAGGCGAGAAAGGGTAGCATCTTCATTAAGCACACAAGAGAAATGAGCTTCCCACTCAATGGCAAGTCTTGTGATAAATTTACCCGCTTGTAAGTGCTGGGCGATTTCTTCGGTTTCTAGATCTTGGCGTTTGCAGCGGATAACGCTGTCGGTATCGAAGGATTTCAGCTCTGCTTCTTCTAATAAAGTTAGCCAGCTTGGCGTATGCCCTTTTGCCACCCAGTTTGTCATTACCTCTGCAGGCGGTAATGTGAATGAAATAGGCACAACAGGCAATGAGCCAAGCGTTTTACGCAGTAAGGCAAGCGTGTCTTCCGCTCGTTTGCTTGAAGCGGCATCAACATACACGAGCTGATTGTCTAAATCCAACCAAATAGCGGTAAATTGATGTTTGCTAAAGGCACGAGGCAGCAGGTTCGATACCACTTGATCTTTTACCGCTTGCTTTTCCGTTTTTTTGAGCTTGCGAGCTTCTTTTTCTTCTAATTCTGCAATGCGTTGCTCGGTTTCCGCTTTAACAACATTTGCAGGCAGTAATTTATCTTCTTTATGTGAAACCAGCAAAAATTGGTTACCTTGTGAAAAATGAAGTAAATCAGAGCCTTTCAACGGGCTAGACCAGCCAAATTTACTCATATCAAATTGCGTGCAAGGGGTGAATTTTGTCTCTTGCTGTAAATCATCAAGGCTTTTGCTATCAAGCGAAAGCTCGCTGGTTAATTTATAAATCATCACATTTTTGAAGAAAACCATTTTTGCCTGTCCTTTTAGAGAAATCTTTTAAGGTGTAGAATAGGCTATTCTAACAGAGCCAACCCAAACACAGTAGAGGATTTGCGTATGAACAGTAAAAAACTTGCTTTTATCGGCACAGGTAATATGGCATTTGCGATTATTCAAGGTTTATTGAAAAGCGGTTATCCAGCTTCTCAAATCATTGCGTGTAATAAGAGCAATCTTGCTCGCAGAGAGGAATTACAAGCGGTCGGAATTTTCACAAATTTTGCAAATCGTGAAGCAGTGGAGCAAGCAGAGGTTGTTGTGCTGGCGGTTAAACCGCAGATGATGGCGGAGGTGTGTGCGGAATTTGCTGATGTCGATTTTTCAAATAAATGGGTGATCTCTGTGGCGGCAGGGATTTCAGTTCAACGCTTGGAAGAATTATTATCAACGGCGAAAAATATTATCCGCACAATGCCAAATACGCCGTCCTTGATTGGCGAGGGAGTGACTGGGCTATTTGCAAAAAAATCAGTAAATTCGACCGCTTGTGAATTTGCTCAAACATTGATGTCTGCGGTGGGAAAATGTTATTGGGTGGAAGGAGAGGAGCAAATCAACCACATTATTGCGATTACCGGCTCAAGCCCGGCGTATTTTTTCCGTTTTATGGAGGCTATGCAGCAAAGTGCGATGCAAATGGGCTTCTCCGAGCAAGATGCGAGATTGCTTGTGCAATCTGCGGCACTTGGAGCGGCAAAGCTGGTGGAGGCAAATCCAACCGTTCCACTTTCAACTTTACGAGAAAATGTAACCTCCAAAGGTGGCACAACGGCAAAGGCTTTAGAAGTATTTGAACAACAAAATTTAACTGAAACTGTAGATAAAGCAATGTGGGCGGCAATTTACCGAGCTGAGGAAATGGAGAAATCCTTATGATAGCGGTTTCGCCGTTTAAGTGGACAGCATTTAACTATTTCGGCTTTTTCTGTGCTTATGGCGTGATATTACCGTTTTTGCCTGTTTGGCTAAAACATCACGGCTATTCTACGGAAATTATCGGCTTATTAGCGGCAGTAGGTTATCTGTTTCGCTTTGGCGGCAGTATGTTGGCTTCGCAGTGGGTAAATGCGGTAAATCAGCTCATTCCAACCGCAAGAGCCTTAACGTGGCTGAATATTGCAGTTGCCATTGTGTTGGCATTTTCAGGCAATTCAATTTGGCTGATTTTTCCTGTATTAATGCTGTTTCAAATGTTCAATTCAGGGGCGATGCCGATTGCAGACAGTATTGCGTCTATCTGGCAACGGCAAATCGGTTTAGATTACGGAAAAGCCAGACTTTTCGGCTCAATTGCCTTTGTGGTTGGTTCACTTTGTGGAGGCTATTTTATCGGGCAGTTAGGCGAAGATGTGGTGGTTTGGGTGATTATCGGCTTTTTGGTCTTGTTTGGTATCGGGCAATTCGCTACGCCTACTGTTGGTTTTGAAGACAAAAATGTAGTAACTAATAGCTCTACTGTTACTTATTTAGCCTTATTAAAAGAGCCGTCCACGTTGCGAATGTTGGTTGCCGTCTCGTTAATTTCCGCTTCCCACGCAACCTATTACACTTACAGTACTATTCATTGGTCAAATGCAGGTATTTCAACGGAAATGGCCAGTTTGTTTTGGGGATTGGCGGTGGTATCCGAGATTTTATTCTTTTTGGTCTCTAAGCAGCTGTTTAAGTCCTGGAAAATCAGCCATTTAATGATTTTATCTGCGGTGTTTGCTGTTATCCGCTGGGGAATTATGGGGAGTAGCACAGAGATTACATTGATGATTTTTGCTCAACTTCTACATTCAGTTACCTTTGGGGCTTCTCATATTGCGATGATTCGTTATATTTCAATGCAATCAGCAGAACATATTACGAAGTTACAAGGTTTATATTTTGGTTTAGCAAGCTGTGCATTTATGGCGATATTTACTTTTGTAGCAGGTATGATCTACCAGAATTCGCCAAGCTTAACCTTCTGGTTAATGGCGGCTTTTGTTGTGCCGGCAATGTTTATTGTGCCGAAAAAATTTGACGTGCAGATTTTGAAGTAAGTATAAAAAATGCCGACATTGTGTCGGCATTTTCGTTGAAATCGTATTAATTAGATTGTTTTCACGTTTACGGCTGATGCACCACGTTCTGAATCTTGGATTTCAAATTGAACTTTTGCACCATCTGCTAATGTGCGGTAACCATCGTTTGCTTCAATTGCAGAGAAGTGAACGAACACATCTTTGCCACCTTGATCAGGGGTGATAAAACCAAAACCTTTAGTTGCATTGAACCATTTCACTGTACCAGTAACTGCTGACATAGGATTTTCCTCATATAAATGTAAAAAGTGATAAAAGATAGCTAAACGGGATATTACAGGCGTATCTATCAATCACTTACCCAATATTTATTGAAGAAAATAACTAAAAAGATTCAACTTTAATTAACGCACGAACAGCTTTTGCCATTAGAGCATTTATTCATTTTTTAATCAAATTATTTTTATACTTTTCTGAACATTCAAATGAAAAATAGTCTATCGTTTTTATAATAGGAATATGCGATTTATATGGACGAAGCCTTATAAATCAAATATAGTATCGAGTTAGATTTTAACTTAGCAAATTCTCGAATTTTTATTAACGGAACTTATTATGTCGGAACAACAAGTAGAACAAACTCACAATAAAACAAATCCAAGTACAAAGGAAGTGATTGCGTATTTAGCAGAGAAATTTCCACTTTGTTTTAGTGTGGAGGGTGAGGCAAAACCATTAAAGGTAGGACTTTTCCAAGAGTTAGCAGAAGCGTTAAAAGATGATGAAAAAGTAAGTAAAACCTTATTACGCCAAGTGCTTCGCAACTATACAAACTCTTGGCGTTATTTAGCGGCAAGCCAAGCGAATGTTGCTCGTGTAGGATTACAAGGCGAAGAAGCAGGTGTAGTTACTGAAGAAGAAGCAGATCACGCAGCAGATACTCTAGCAGCAGCCAAAGCTGTTGTTGCAGAACGTAAAGCACAAGAGCGTAAAGAACAACGTAAAGAATTCTTTAAACAAAAAGCTCGTGAAGAGAATGCTAAAAAACGTGCAGAATCTAAAGCGAACAAAGCAAAATCAGATAATTCAGCTAAGGCATCAGAGGAAAAATTAGCGGCTTTAGCAAGTAAATTTGGTCGTAAATAAAATGTGGGGCGTAGTAAATACACCCTTTGCTAATTTTTGTCATTTTATGACCGCTTGTAGATTGGAATAGAAAATGAAATTAAAAAAATTAAATACGATTTTTGCAGTTACATTAGGTTTCTTCGCCGGTAATGCCATTGCTGTGCAACCTGATATGAAAGAAAGTGCAATCGTTATCCCAAAACCAACCGAGCAACATAGCTTATCCACAAAGCGTGTAACGGCTCGTTTAACGCAATCTCATTACCATAAATTCCAGTTAAATGATGAGTTTGCACATAAAATTTTTGATCGTTACATTGATTGGCTTGATGCTTCTCATAATACTTTCCTGCAATCCGATGTAGAAGAAATGCGTAGCAAATATGCAGCGTCTTTAGATGATGATCTTTATGCAGGTAAATTAGATGCCGCATTTGCAATGTATGAATTGATGTCGAAACGCCGTTACGAGCGTTATAGCTATGCGTTGTCTTTGTTAGATAAAGAACCTGATTTGAAAGGTAGTGACCAAATTGAAATTGATCGTGAAAAAGCGCCATTCCCAACTACAGTAGAAGAAGCTAATACACTCTGGGAACAGCGTGTTAAAAATGACATTATCAATTTATATCTGAAAGATAAAAAATGGCCTGAAATCAAGAAAACTTTAACCAAGCGTTATAACTTTGCGATTAAGCGTTTAACACAAGTTAAAGCAGACGATATTTTACAAACTTACTTGAATTCATTTTCTCGTGAGATCGACCCGCATACCAGCTATCTTTCACCTCGTGCAGCTAAAGCATTCCAAGAAAGTATGAACCTTTCATTAGAAGGGATTGGGGCAACGCTTACTCAAGAAGATGATGTAACCAGCATTCGTTCGTTAGTGCCAGGGGCTCCGGCTGCACGAAGCAAGAAACTTGTTGTGGGCGATAAGATTATTGGTGTTGGTCAAGGTGAAAAAGGAGCTATTGAAGATGTTATCGGCTGGCGTTTAGATGATGTGGTCGATAAGATCAAAGGTAAAAAAGGCACAAAAGTTCGTTTAGAAATTGAGCCGGAAAAAGGCGGAAAAACCAAAATTATTACTCTTGTGCGTGATAAAGTACGAATTGAAGACAGTGCGGCTAAATTAACCGTTGAGAAAGTTGATGGTAAAAGTGTTGGGGTAATTAAAATTCCAACTTTCTACATTGGCCTAACTGAAGATGTGCGTAAATTATTAGCAGATATGAATAAGCAAAATGTAGAAGGCTTAATTATTGATCTGCGTGAGAACGGCGGTGGTTCATTAACGGAAGTGATTAATTTAACAGGATTGTTTATTAAAGGTGGACCAGTGGTTCAAGTTCAAGATGCTTTTAACCGCATCAAAGTACACAAAGATCCAGAATCAAAAATCGTTTATGACGGTAAAATTATGGTAATGATTAATCGCCATAGTGCGTCAGCTTCTGAAATTTTTGCTGCAGCAATGCAAGATTATAATCGTGCAATTGTTGTTGGTCAGCAAACTTTCGGCAAAGGAACAGTGCAACAAAGCCGTTCATTGAATTTTGTGTATGACTTAGATAAGGAACCGTTAGGTTTTATTCAATATACAATTCAAAAATTCTATCGTATTAACGGTGGTAGTACTCAGTTGAAAGGGGTTGATGCGGATATTAAATTCCCTGAAATCATCAATGCGGAAAAAACTGGTGAAAGTTTTGAAGATAACGCACTGCCTTGGGATAAGGTACTGGCAGCAACTTATCAAGAAGTGGGAAATGCGCGTAATGCAGTTTCAGCGTTAAAAGCTAAACACGAAGATCGTATTGCAAAGCACCCGGAGTTCATTGTGTTAAACGAAAATATTACAATTCGTAAAGAGCGTGATGGGCGTAAATTCTTATCGTTAAATTTGGAAGAACGTTTAAGAGAAGAAAAAGCTGATGATGAAAAACGCTTGAAAGATATCAATGCACGCTTTGCAAGAGAGGGTAAGAAAGCATTGAAAAATATTGATGATTTACCAAAAGACTATGAAGCTCCTGATTTCTTCTTGAAAGAAGCGGTACAAATGGTTATCGATTGGTCAGAAATTGATAAAAAGCCATAAATATGGTTATAATATACGCATAAATATTACCGCTTAGGTAACTAAGCGGTCTATTTTTTATAAATAATATAATAAGAGGAAGAGTAGGTTGAGAACCTTTAAATTATTACCTATTATGATGGCGCTTTCAGGTGTAGCTTTAGCTGAAACAGCAACAGTAACACTTACTCAGGCTGAAGCACCTTCTGTGCAAGATAATATTTTACCGCAACTAAGTTTTGCTGTCCAACAAGCTCGAGCAGCAGAATTAGTGAAGCAAGCCGATTATGCGCTGGCACAAGAACAAATTCGCCAAGAGCGAGCAAGAAAATTTGCAGAAGCGGAAGCACGAGTAAAACAAGAAATTGGTGCAAATTCATTATTGCTTAACCAAGCAACAACTAAAGTTTATTTAGAGAGTGAATTCTCTACAATGTGGAATGATAAAGCAGCAGAAAAAGTATTTTTAAAAGAATATGCTCTGTTTGCTGCAAGTGGTGTATCGGCTAAATCAGCAAAAGCGTTACAACAAATTTTAAATCAACCTGAAGGTTTAGGGCGGGATATTTTACTGACAGATGGCTTTTTAGATTATCTCTACTACAACAAAAACGTATTTAAAAATGCGAATAGCTGGTTGTATAACTTAGGTAGCTACTCTCCTAAAGCCCCATCGGTAGAGCAAATCGGTAAATGGGTTAGCTCGGTCAAAAATGGTTCTTCAGGTCAATTTGTAACGAATTTAGTGCCTAGAAATCATTTGTATCGTGATACTGCAGATAGAGTATTAGCGATGGCGGGTGAAACATCTTCAGGTAAAACGAAGAAAGGTAAAACAGCAGCAGAAAGTGCTAACGGTTCTTCTTTTTATAAACTGGCATTGAATGCACAGCGTTTACGTATTATTCCAAGTTTTAGTAACGGTATCTTTGTAAATATTCCAAGCTACCAATTATATTACTTCCGTGATGGTCAGCTAACATTACAATCTAAGGTAATTGTTGGACGGGAAGATCGTAAAACACCGGTAATGTACAGTAAATTAAGCAATGTGCTTGTAAATCCGCCTTGGAATGTGCCAACTAGCATTATGACAAAAGATATTGTGCCAAAATTAGCTCGTGACCCTGGTTATGCGGATAGAGCGAGTTTTGAGATTATTGATGGCAGTGGTAATAAAGTAAATCCCCGTAGTGTGAACTGGTCTCAATATTTAAATGCTAAAAGTACTCCTTATCGCATTCGTCAAAAAGCAGGAGATGATAGTGCTTTAGGTCGTTATAAATTTAATATGCCAAGTTCAGATGCTATTTATTTACACGATACACCAAATAGAGGATTATTTGGTAAAACAAACCGTGCTTTAAGTTCCGGTTGTGTGCGAGTCGCTAAGTCGGATGAACTTGCTACTATTCTCTTAAAAGAAGCCGGTTGGAGTGTAGATAAAAAGAACCAAGTATTAGGTAGTAAGAAAACAACATCAGCACAAATTCGCTCAGATAACCCGGTTTACTTATATTATGTAACCTCTTGGGTTGAAGGTGGAAAGGTGCAAACACTCCCTGATATTTATAACTTTGATGCCAAAATTCCTCAATACTCGATTAGTTGGGGTAAATTGAAAAGTATTATTTAATTGATTAAATATAAATTTCCAAGAAGATTTCGATCTTCTTGGAACTTTTTTCAAATTTAGTTTACATAAATTTACGATTCTAAATTTTAGCTGAATATGGTGTATAGAAATTCGCTCAGAATGGAACGACTTTCTATAAATCATTAGCTAACCTATGAGGTAAAAATGAAACAAATTGATGTTCAACGCCGTAAGTGGTTATCACTTGGCGGACTTGTTTTAGGGGCTAGCCTTCTGCCGGGTCAAGTAATGGCAGCACTTTCTACGCCGGCTCCGGTAGCATTGCGTTTTCGTAATGTGAACACGGGTGATACTTATACGGCAAAATTCGGTGCAGCAGGGTTAAATAAGCAGGATCTCGGGCAATTAAACTATTTAATGCGAGATCGCCATATTAATCAAGTTAAGGCGATTGATCCAAAATTATTTGTAAAACTTAACCAGCTACAGCGTCGGTTAGGTTTCCGTAATGCGGAAATTTTAGTGTTAAGTGGCTATCGCTCAGCACAAACAAATGCAAAACTTCGCCGTAGAAGCCGTGGTGTGGCAAGTCAGAGTTATCATATTCTTGGAAAAGCGATTGATTTCCAAGTTTCTGGTGTACCGTTAAATAAAGTACGACAGGCAGCAGAAAGTTTAAATAACGGTGGTGTAGGTTACTATCCACGCAGTAATTTTGTGCACGTTGATACTGGTCCTGTTCGTACTTGGAAAGGCTAACAAGCGGTCATATTTTATGTTTAATTTGCAAATTATTCCTGTTAGCCCATTTCAGCAAAACTGTACTGTTATTTGGGATAACGATAAAAATGCAGCGATTATTGATGCCGGCGATGATGCCGACCGAATCATTCAATTCGTGGAATCTCAAGATCTAAAGGTGCAGAAATTACTGATTACCCACGCCCATTTAGATCATATTATGGCGGTTGAGAAGGTAAGAGATCATTTTAATGTTGAAGTATTTGGTTCTCATATTGCAGACAAGCCGTTATTTGAACATTTACCTGAAATGTGTCAGCAATTCGGCTTGCCAGCAGTAAGTGGATTTTATCCAGATCACTGGCTAGAAGAAGGCTATGTGGTTGAAGTAGGGGCATTGAAATATCATATTCGCCACTTGCCGGGACACGCACCGGGTCATATCGGTTTCTTTGACTTTGAGAATAAAATCGCTTTTAGTGGCGATGTTTTATTCCAAGACAGCATTGGAAGAACCGATCTCTATATGGGAAATTATGATCAACTTTTAGAAACTATTCGTACTAAAATGTTTGATTTAGATGATGATTTCATCATTGTTCCCGGACACGGGTCGCATACCACCATTGGGCGAGAAAAGCAAAGTAATCCGTTTTTGAAATCTTAGAGATACAAAAAGCAGAGTTTTTACTCTGCTTTTTTACTATCTTGCACCGCGTAAATAAAGTCGATAATTATGACTTTCTTCAGTAGGCTTAATTAATGCTACTGTTTGTTTTTGTTTTGGTTGTAGCCATAAAGTTTGCCAGCCAGAGCTTTCAGAGATACCGCCAGGCGATTGGGTTACGCCATCTTTATCGTACCAAAATAGCTTGTAAACCACATTAAGCGGAAAATCAGTTAAGTTTGTGGTACTAAAGGTTTTGCCGTTGGTATTGAGCTCAACTTTTTGTGCAATATCTTCCTCAATATTCACGATCGGCTTTGAGCCTGTGGGTAAATAACTTACGGGCTTACTGGCACAAGCGGTCAAAAAAATCGAGAAAATTGCAAAAGTAAAATAGGATAAACGCATATTATTTCGCCACTAGCGGCCCTAATTTCTGCCCACCAAGTAAGTGCATATGAATATGAAATACTTCTTGCCCAGCGTTTTTATTACAATTCATAATTAGTCGATAGCCATCTTCGGCAATACCTTCTTCTTTGGCAATTTTTGCCGCAACGGTAAATAAACGTCCTAATGCTAACTCATCTTCGGTGATAACGTGATTCACAGTTGGAATAAATTTATTCGGAATAATCAGAATATGGGTTGGTGCTTGTGGAGCAATATCACGAAATGCTGTAACAAGCTCGTCTTGATAGACGATATTTGCAGGAATTTCTTTATTAATAATTTTAGTAAAAATGGTTTCTTGATATTCTGTTGTCATAGAATTTTCCTTCTAATCAATTAAGCCTAATACTTTTTTCACTGGAGCAAAACTTTTGCGATGATAAGGTGTTGCTCCAAATTCAATTAATTTCTCAAAATGTAATTTAGTTGGATAGCCTTTGTGCTTGGCAAAACCGTACTGTGGAAATTGTTTATCCAATTCGTCCATTTCTTGATCTCGTGCTACTTTGGCAATAATCGAAGCTGCACTGATTTCAGCCACTAAACTATCGCCTTTAACTACCGCTTGTGCAGGCACAGAAAATAGCGGTGGTCGATTGCCATCGACTAAGATGAAATCAGGCTGAATATGCAGTCCTTCCACCGCACGCTGCATTGCCAGCATTGTGGCGTGAAGAATGTTTAATTCATCAATTTCAGCAGGTTCAGCTCTGCCAAGTGACCAACTCAAGGCTTTTGTTTTAATCTCTTCTGCTAATGCTAGGCGTTTCTTTTCTGATAGTTCTTTGGAATCCATTAAACCTTCAATAGGATTATTTGGATCTAAAATAACCGCAGCGGTTACCACTGCCCCAACCAAAGGGCCTCGCCCAACTTCATCAACACCTGCAATCAATTTCGCATTTGGATAGATAAATTTACTCATTATTATACTTCTTCTTTTCTAAAATGGCGTTGGCTTTTGGTTTCAGAAAGGCTTTCGATTAAGCGATGGTAATTTTCAAACCGAATTACAGAAATTTGACCATTTTCGACCGCTTGTCTTAGTTCACAGCCCGGATCATTTTTATGCTTGCAATCACGGAATTTACAAGTACCGAGTACAGATTGAAACTCACGATAGCCAAGTGTAATTTGTTCAGGCTCTAAATGCCATAAGCCAAATTCACGAATGCCCGGCGAGTCGATTAATTGACCGCCTTGTGCTAAATGATATAAACGTGAAGCGGTGGTAGTATGTTGCCCTAAACCTGAATTATCGCTCACAGAACCTGTTAGTGCATTAACCTCTGGCAGAAGCTGATTGATTAGGCTCGACTTCCCAACGCCCGATTGTCCAACAAAAATAGACGTGCCTTTTGCAAGATATTGGTGCAATTCTTGCATATTCTCGCCTGTATCGGCAGATAAGCACAGGGTTTCATAACCAATATCTTCATAAATTTTTAACTGCTCTTGAACTTCTTGTCGTTCTGTTTCATTAAGTAAATCAATTTTATTCAGCACAATAAGAGCAGGGATATTAGCGGTTTCGCAAATCACTAAATAGCGGTCGATAATATTGAGCGAAAGCGTAGGCAAAACTGCGGAAACGATGATGATCTGATCGATATTTGATGCCATTACTTTAATGCCATCATAATAATCTGGGCGGGTAAGCTCATTTTTACGAGGGAATACCGCTTCAATCACTCCACTAATACCCTGTAGCTGTTCGCTGCCTTTACGCCAAGAAACCTGATCGCCAACGACTACATTTTTTAACGTACGACGGATATTACAACGAAAGATCTCACCGTTTTCCATTTCAACATCAGCGTGTTTGACGTGTCGGGTTACAACTATGCCTTGCTGCGTTTCGCCCAGCATATCATCTTGCCATTCCACCTCTTTTTTATTGATGCGCTTATGATGATTAGATTTTATTCTACGTTGCTGATTGTGGGTTAGTTTTGGTTTACTCAAAGGAATACTCTGCTATTAAAAATAGTTATGGTACTAGGATACTATAAAACCTATTTTTATAACAGATGAAAATGAAAGAATAAAAAAGCATAAAAGCTAGAATAAATATAACGAATAATATAGAATGGCAACCAATCTTCTATAGTTATTTTAGATAGAAAAAACCGCCCAAAGTGGGCGGTTATAAACCAATACGGTTCAAAATATACAGGAAGTGAAACGAGTAACTTTCGTTACTCTAGTCTAGTTTCCTAGACCAATATGCAAACACAACATCATACTTAAAATTTAGAAATAGAATAAATTCTACGACCATCCATTAAGTACGGAGAGTATTCTATTGTTTCTACTTTCAGCTATCAACCGAATTTTTTTAATTTTAACCATCAGAAAAAATAATGGAATTGCTTTATCTTAGCAGTTCATTATATTTAAATATTATGAACAGAAAACTTCCACCACTCAATGCACTTAAAGCATTTGAATCTGCCGCTCGGCATTTGAATTTTACCAAAGCAGCAGAAGATCTCTTTGTAACTCAAGCTGCCGTTAGTCATCAAATTAAGTTATTGGAAGACTTTTTAGGAGCTTCGTTATTTCATCGCCGTAACCGTTTATTAGAATTAACGGAATTAGGAGCACAATATTTCTACGAGGTGCAACCTTTATTGGAGCAAATTGCATTGGCAACCGATAAAGTTCGCCAGCAAAGTAGCCGTCAAATTCTCACTATCAGTGTTCCACAAACCTTT
This sequence comes from Mannheimia kashgarensis, assembly GCF_041807705.1. Taxonomy (NCBI): domain Bacteria; kingdom Pseudomonadati; phylum Pseudomonadota; class Gammaproteobacteria; order Pasteurellales; family Pasteurellaceae; genus Mannheimia; species Mannheimia kashgarensis. The sequence continues at coordinate 175,393 of NZ_JBGTYY010000001.1, read as the reverse complement.
GGTATGCACTGGCTTGTACCTCGTTTAGCTGATTTCCACGAAAAATACCCTGAGGTTGAAGTTCGTATTAAAGGCGTAGATCAAGATGAAGGATTACTTGGCAAAGAAACTGATGTAGCAATTTATTACGGTACAGGAGATTGGCAAGACTTAGAATCTATCCGTTTAACAGAGTCTCGCATTGTGATTTTAGCCTCGCCAGAGTATTTATCGCAAAATCGTATTCAGTCGAAAAATGATTTAGTTGATAAGCATTTACTACATTCTTCTACTTATAACAAATGGAAGCGAATGGTTGAGCATCTCAATATTGCTGATAAAGTGGATGCAGAAACAGGTTCTATTTTTAGTCATACGTTTATGGTGTTACAAGCAGCTATGCACCAGCAAGGCGTTGCGATTGCGAATAAGGTATTAGCTCAACACGAGATTGAAAAAGGTACGCTAATTGAGCCGTTCCCAACATCACTGTTTGATGAAAAATCGTTTTATGTGGTGTATCCACCGCAATCGGCTCAAGTACCGAAAGTGAAATTTTTTGTAGAGTGGGTACAACAAAAAATGACAGAGTGCGAATAAATCGCCTTATTTGCAAATTTTTTAACAAACGCTTGCGTTTGAACGTTGGCTCTGAGCGGCTCCATAGGAGCAAGCATAGCGAGTAAAAGGAAGATTATGAGATACCAATGGATATTATTTGATGCCGATGAAACCTTGTTTTCGTTTAATTCTTATTTAGGCTTGAAAGCAATGTTAGCTCGTTATCAGATTGATTTCAGTGAGCAAGATTATCAAGATTTCCAAGCCATTAATAAGCCACTTTGGGTGGCTTATCAGAATAATGAAATTACGGCACAAGATATTCAAATCCGCCGTTTTACAAAATTATCGCAACAAACGGGCGTTGAACCATTAAAATTAAATCAAGAATTAATGGCAGAAATGGCATTGGTTAGCCAGCCATTAGTAGGGGTAATTGAGACATTAAATGCCTTGTATGGCAAGGTAAAAATGGGGATTATCACAAATGGTTTTACCGAATTACAGCAAAAACGTTTAGATAACACTCAAACCGCCCATTTTTTTGATATTGTTGTGATTTCAGAACAGATTGGAGCGGCTAAGCCCGATCGCCAAGTGTTTGATTATGCTTTTGCCTTAATGGACGAATTCGACCGCACTAAAGTGCTGATGGTGGGCGATACTCTCGCTTCCGATATTTTAGGCGGAAATAATTCGGGCATTGATACCTGTTGGCTCAATACATTCAATTTGGAAAATGATACTGACATCAAGCCAACTTATGAAATCAACGCAATTAACCAACTTATAGAGATTGTAGAAGGAATATAGAATGAAACTACAACAGCTACGTTACATTGTAGAAATAGTAAACCAAAATTTGAATATTACTGAGGCTGCAGAGGTACTTTACACCTCTCAACCGGGTATTAGTAAGCAGGTTCGTCTGTTAGAAAGTGAGTTGGGTATTAATATTTTTGAGCGTAACGGTAAGCATGTTAAAGGATTAACGCCAGCAGGCGAGAAAATTGTGGCGATTGCTCGAGAGTTATTGGTTAAAGCTCAAAGTATTAAATCGGTGGCAGAGGAGCAAACTCGCCCAAATAAAGGTGTGCTAAGAATTGCGACTACTAATACGCAAGCCCGCTATATGTTGCCTGAAGTCATTGAAAAGTTTAAAGCACGTTATCCTGAAGTGAGCTTGCATCTACATCAAGGTTCGCCAAACCAAATTTATGATGCGTTAATGGCTGGCGAGGTGGATTTAGCCATTACGACAGAAGCACAATACTTATTTGAGGAAGCAATATTGCTGCCTTGTTATTGGTGGAATCGCTCAGTTATTGTTAAACCAGACCACCCATTGGCAACTTTTGTGAACCAAAGCCAAAATTTAACTGTCGAAGAACTAGGTAAATATGATTTGATTACATACACCTTTGGGTTTACCGGGCAATCAGATTTAGATCACGCATTCAATAAAGAAGGCATTTTGCCAAATATTGTGTTTACTGCAACCGATGCAGACGTGATCAAAACCTACGTTCGTTTAGGTTTAGGAGTAGGAATTATGGCATCAATGGCACATACTGAAGCGGATAAAGATTTAGTTGCAATCAATGCAAGCCATTTATTCCAACCAAGTATGACTCAAATCGCATTTAAACGAGGCACATTCCTTCGTAATTATATGTATGATTTTATTAATTATTTTTCGCCACATTTAACACGAGTGCAAGTGGAGAAAGCCGAACAATTGCCAGATAACAATACCATCTCAAGATTGTTTGAACGTGTATCTTTAGAGGAGAAATAGATGAAAATTTGGCAGAAACTGACAACCGTTATTATTGCAACATCAGCGTTAATTTCAACCGCTTATGCAGACAGCTACAATATTAAATATAGTTCAAATTACTTAATGCCAGCCTATATTAAATTTAACAACGGCGGCGGACAATATGATATTCAGGCAAGAATTAACGTACCTTTGTATAAAATCGTGTTTACAGCGAAAGGCACAGAAAAAAACGGTCAGTTTAATATGTTAAGCTACCGAGACAGTCGTAATGGCAAAACCTATGCAATGGCAGAAATTGATTCCAAAACGGTAAAATATGGAAAAGTAAAAGAGCCATTAAAAGAAGAAGCATTAACAATGCCGACTTATGATCTGTTTACTACCGCATTCCAATTGAGCTATTACGATAAATTACCAACAAGTTTTCAAACCACAAATGGTAAAAAACTATACCCGACACCAAATGTACAGTTACGTAAATCACAAAAAGAGGTAAAATCTGGCGGAAAAACCTATCAAGAAATTACTTATAAGTTTAGAACCAGCGATAATAAAGATATTACAGTTAAAAAATATGAGGGCGAAAAATTCCCACGTTATATCTCTTATAGCCGAGATGGCGATAATTATGAGCTAACTTTTGATAGCTTTGTGAAATAACAGGGTGACAAGCGGTTGTAAAATATAAAAATTTTGCAACCGCTTGTTTGCTTTTCCGATAGCTATTTTTCATAATATCCTGTAAACTATTCTCCCGTCCTGATAGTTCTCTTTATCAAATAAAGCGAACTTTTCTGAAATCCAATCAAACCAAACTAGCAAAGGCAATAACAATGACAACGAATTATATTTTCGTCACGGGCGGTGTTGTATCTTCTTTAGGTAAAGGTATTGCGGCAGCCTCTCTTGCGTCTATTCTTGAAGCTCGTGGTTTAAACGTAACCATTATGAAGCTTGATCCTTATATCAACGTTGATCCGGGTACGATGAGCCCAACGCAACACGGTGAAGTTTTCGTTACAGAAGACGGTGCGGAAACCGATTTAGACTTAGGTCATTACGAGCGTTTTATCCGTTCAAAAATGAGCAAAGCAAACAACTTCACGAGCGGTAAAATCTACTCAGAAGTATTGCGTAAAGAACGCCGTGGAGACTATTTAGGAGCAACCATTCAAGTTATTCCTCACATCACTAACGAAATTAAAGCTCGTGTGCTTGAGGGCGGAAAAGGGCGTGATGTCGCTATTGTTGAAGTGGGCGGTACAGTCGGCGATATTGAGTCATTGCCATTCTTAGAAGCATTACGCCAATTAGCGGTGGATATTGGGCGTGAAAAAACCTTATTTATGCACTTAACCTTAGTGCCTTATATTCCAACTGCAGGTGAAGTGAAAACCAAGCCAACACAACACTCAGTGAAAGAACTACTTTCAATCGGTATTCAGCCTGATGTATTAATTTGTCGTTCAGATCGTGCGATCCCTGAAAATGAGAAGAAAAAAATCGCGTTATTCTGCAACGTGCCGGAGCGTGCGGTGGTGTCATTAAAAGATGTTGATTCTATTTACCGCATTCCTGAATTATTAAAATCACAAGGCTTAGATTCATTTGTGTGTGATCGTTTCCGCCTAGATTGTAAAGAAGCGGATCTTTCAGAATGGGAGCAAGTGCTATACCGCCAAGCAAACCCAACAGGTGAAGTTACTATCGGTATGGTGGGTAAATATGTTGAATTACCAGATGCGTATAAATCAGTAAACGAAGCATTAAAACACGCTGGTTTAACCAATCGCTTAACGGTAAATATCAAATATATTGATTCACAAGATATTGAAACCAAAGGCACAGAATTATTAGCTGGCTTAGATGGTATTTTAGTACCGGGTGGTTTTGGTTATCGTGGTATAGAAGGGAAGATCCGAACCGCCCAATATGCACGTGAAAACAACATTCCTTACTTAGGTATCTGCTTAGGTATGCAAATTGCGTTAATTGAATATGCGCGTAACGTAGCAGGGTTAAAAGAAGCAAATTCATCTGAATTTGATAAAGATTGTTCGCAACCTGTTGTTGGCTTAATTACCGAATGGCAAGATGCAGAAGGTAATGTAGAAACCCGTTCAGATGAATCTGATTTAGGTGGTACGATGCGTTTAGGCGCACAAAAATGCCATTTGATTGAAGGCTCAAAAGCACGAGAAGTGTATGGAGCTGAAACGATTGTTGAGCGTCATCGCCATCGTTATGAAGTGAACAACAACTTATTGCCTCAAATTGAAGCGGCAGGTTTAAAAGTAAGTGGTTTATCTGCCGACCGTAAATTAGTGGAAATTGTTGAAGTACCAAATCATCCTTGGTTCATCGCAGCACAGTTCCACCCAGAATTTACTTCAACCCCGCGTGATGGGCACCCATTATTTGCAGGTTTTGTAAAAGCAGCTAAAGATTACCAAGACAGCCGTAAAGCTTAATTGGAATTTTACAAGCGGTCGGGTTTTGTAAAAAAATTGCAAAAAGCGACCGCTTATAAATGATAAAATTAAAAAAGGATAAATCGTTTGATTTATCCTTTTTTGCCTTCTTAATAGTAAGAGTGTTCGCCATGTTGATGTTCGGTAATATCTCTTACACCAACTAATTCATCTGGGAATTGCATTAAGAGCTGTTTCTCAATCCCTTCTTTCAAGGTTACATCAACCATTGAGCAACCATTACAACCGCCACCGAATTGAAGGACTGCATATTTATCTTCCGTAACCTCAATTAAGGTTACTTTACCGCCGTGGCTGGCAAGTTGTGGGTTTACCTGAGTTTGAATCACATAGTCTAAACGCTCGATAAATGGAGCATCATCTGCCACTTTACGCATTTTGGCATTAGGAGCTTTTAGTGTGAGCTGTGAACCCATAGGATCAGTTACATAATCGATCTCAGCTTCATCTAAAAATGGCAGGCTGACATCATCAACAAAGGCGGAAAAACTGTTGAAAGTAAATTCGGTATCTGTTTCCTCTACCGCATTTGGCGGACAGTAAGATACGCCGCATTCTGCACCAGGTGTTCCAGGGTTTACCACAAAAATGCGGATATTTGTACCTTCTTCTTGTTGTTCTAAAAGTCTTGCAAAGTGGGCTTGTGCTGCGTCTGAAATTGAAATATGAGTAGTTTGTTCTTCCATTTTATCTTGTCCTGTCATTAAAAATATTCTACAAAATTTATCAACTATTCTACGCCTGAATTATAAAATTGCCTAGCTAAAATCGCCATCTATTTTTTGAGATAAACTATTTTGATGATAGGAATTGCAAATTAAGAATAAATTTTGACCGCTTGCATCAAAATCTTGTACCCATTCATAGGTATTGTTCAATTTTGTCAGCTAGAAATATTGATTTACTTCAAATTTTAGAAACGGAATAGGGAAAAATTAGGGGGTTTTTCTAGCCATAAGGGGGAGTTTTTAGGTAGAATAGACGATTATATTTTTAGTTAATCTTTTGTTAAAAAATAGCCGAAGATTATAATACAGATTTGAGAACTTAATGTAGCTGTTAAAAATAAGTGGGGGGAATCATCGTTTATTTTTAAATAAGGCTGCGGCTCAATAGAAGCGATTGCGTTTTGCGCAATCATATTTTTAACCCAAAAGAAAAGTAGTGCAAACAATATGATTACAATCAAACAAGGCTTAGATCTTCCGATTGCGGGAAAACCTGAGCAAGTAATCCATAACGGGAATACCGTTACTGAAGTTGCTATGCTTGGTGAAGAATATGTGGGTATGCGTCCTTCAATGAAGGTGCGTGAAGGCGATGTAGTGAAGAAAGGTCAAGTTCTTTTTGAAGATAAAAAGAATCCGGGCGTTATTTTTACTGCTCCTGCAAGTGGTACCGTTACGGCAATTAACCGTGGTGAACGACGTGTTCTTCAATCCGTAGTAATTAAAGTTGAGGGTGATGAGCAAATTACCTTTGCTCGTTATGATGCTAATCAATTAGCTTCATTAACTTCAGAGCAAGTAAAACAAAACTTAGTAGAATCGGGTTTATGGACAGCGTTCCGTACTCGCCCGTTCAGTAAAGTACCAGCATTAGATGCAAATCCTTCATCAATTTTTGTAAACGCAATGGATACTAATCCACTTGCTGCAAATCCTGAGGTGATTATTGCAGAACACCAGCAAGCCTTCTTTGATGGTTTAACGGTGTTAAGTCGTTTATTTGATGGTCAAAAAACGATCCATCTTTGTGGTGGAGAAGATTCTAATATCTTAAATGCAGCACAGAGTCGTCAGATCAACAATGTGCAAACCAACCGTTTTAAAGGTCCGCACCCTGCAGGTCTTATTGGTACACACATTCACTTTATTGATCCTGTTGGTACCAATAAACAAGTTTGGTATTTAAATTACCAAGATGTAATTGCTATTGGTAAATTATTTACTACAGGTGAATTGTTTACTGATCGTGTTGTTGCCTTAGCGGGTCCTCAGGTAAAAAATCCTCGCTTAGTGCGTACTCGTTTAGGTGCAAATCTTTCACAATTAACCAGCAATGAGCTAAGTGCAGGTGAAAATCGTGTGATTTCTGGTTCTGTTCTAAGTGGTGCAACAGCAGTTGGTCCACACGATTATCTTGGTCGCTATGCATTACAAGTATCAGCATTATTGGAAGGTCGAGAGAAAGCATTCTTTGGTATGATCGCACCTTACTCTGATAAATACTCAATTACACGTACAACCTTAGGTCACTTTGCGAAAAAATTATTTAACTTTACAACAGCTGTTCACGGTAGTGAACGTGCAATGGTGCCAACAGGGGCTTATGAGCGTGTAATGCCATTGGACATTATTCCTACATTATTACTGCGTGATTTAGCAGCTGGGGATACTGATTCTGCTCAAGCTTTAGGCTGTTTAGAATTAGACGAAGAAGATTTAGCGTTATGTACCTTTGTATGCTCTGGTAAAAATAACTGGGGACCATTGTTACGCCAAGCGTTAGATAAGATCGAGAAGGATGGTTAAAAAATGGGTTTGAGAAATCTTTTTGAAAAAATGGAACCCGCTTTCCATAAAGGTGGAAAGTATGAAAAATACTACACGCTATTTGAAGCGGCTTATACCATTTTCTATACGCCGGGTACGGTAACGCGTAAAGATGCTCACGTTCGTGATGCGATTGACTCTAAACGTATGATGTTAATCGTATGGCTAGCGTTATTCCCTGCGATGTTCTACGGTATGTACAATGTAGGTCACCAAGGTATTTTGGCTGCCTTAAATCTAGGTACATTAAGCGATTTAATTGCAAATGACTGGCACTATAGTTTCGCTAATAGTTTAGGTTCAGTTACAGAGGCTGGTTGGGGAACGAAAATGTTGCTTGGCGCAACCTATTTCTTACCAATCTACTTAACGGTATTTGCTGTGGGTGGTTTCTGGGAAGTTTTATTTGCAATGGTGCGTAAGCACGAGATCAACGAAGGTTTCTTCGTAACCTCGATCTTACTTGCATTAATTGTTCCACCAACATTACCACTTTGGCAAGCTGCACTTGCAACTACCTTTGGTGTTGTGGTTGCGAAAGAAGTATTTGGTGGTGTAGGTAAAAACTTTATGAACCCAGCATTAGCTGGTCGTGCTTTCCTATTCTTCGCATACCCTGCACAAATTTCAGGTGATGCGGTATGGGTAGCCGCAGATGGTTTCTCTGGTGCAACAGCACTTTCTCAATGGGCAATAGGCGGTGAAGCCTCATTAAAACACGTTGCAACAGGTGAAACTATCACTTGGATGGATGCGTTTTTAGGTAATATTCCGGGTTCGATTGGTGAAAGCTCAACATTAATGCTGATCATCGGTGCTGCAATTATCGTATTTGCTCGCATTGCCTCTTGGAGAATTATTGCGGGTGTAATGATTGGTATGGCAGCAACGGCAACATTATTTAATGTAATCGGTTCTGATACCAATCCATTATTCTCAATGCCGTGGCATTGGCACTTGGTATTAGGTGGTTTTGCATTAGGTATGTTCTTTATGGCTACCGACCCAGTTTCAGCATCTTTTACTAATAAAGGCAAATGGGCATACGGTCTTTTAATCGGCTTTATGTGTGTATTAATTCGTGTGGTAAACCCTGCATATCCAGAAGGTATGATGTTAGCTATCTTATTTGCTAACTTATTTGCCCCAATCTTCGACTACTTAGTAGTAAGAGGGAATATCAAACGTAGATTAGCGAGGGTATCAAACAATGGCTAAATTTAATAAAGATAGCGTTGGCGGTACACTAACCGTTGTTGTTTTATTAAGTTTAATTTGCTCTCTTATCGTAGCGGGTGCAGCAGTAATGCTAAAACCAACCCAAGATATGCAAAAACAACTTGATAAGCAGAAAAATATCTTGCAAGCTGCCGGCTTATTACAAGCGAATACTAATGTACCGGCAACTTATGAGAAATTCATTGAGCCTAAAATTGTTGATTTAGCAACAGGCGACTATGTTGATGGAATGAAAGATTTTGATGCTCGTACAGCAGCAAAAGATCCTCAAACAAATGTTGTTATTGCGCCTGAAGATGATAAGGCTAATATTAAAACACGTGCAAAATATGCAGAAGTCTATTTAGTGAAAGATGAAGCTGGTAAAACAACACAAGTAGTATTACCAATGCACGGTAATGGTTTATGGTCAATGATGTATGGCTTTGTTGCTGTTCAACCTGATGCAAATACTATTAATGGTATTACTTACTATGAACAAGGTGAAACAGCTGGTCTTGGTGGTGAAATTGCTAACCCTAACTGGCAGAAAAACTTTATTGGTAAGAAGTTATACAACGACAATAATGAAGTTGCATTAACTATCGGAAAAGGTGCATCTGCGAATAAAGAGCACGGTGTTGATGGTTTATCCGGTGCAACATTAACCTCTAATGGTGTTGATGGCTCGTTTAAATATTGGTTCGGTAAAAATGGCTTTGGCCCATATTTAGCGAAATTTAAAGCTGAAGCAGGAGCTAACTAATGGCAAGTAACAATCTTAAAAAGTTATTGTTATCTCCAATTGCAGATAACAATCCAATCGCACTACAGATCTTAGGTATCTGTTCGGCATTAGCAGTGACTACTCAGTTACAAACAGCGGTAGTAATGGCAATTGCAGTATGTTTTGTTACTGCGTTCTCAAGTATGTTTATTTCAATGATTCGTAACTATATTCCAAATAGTATTCGTATCATTGTACAAATGGCTATTATTGCCTCTCTTGTAATCTTAGTAGATCAGATTTTGCGTGCGTATGCTTATGAGCTTTCAAAACAATTATCGGTATTTGTAGGCTTAATCATTACGAACTGTATTGTAATGGGACGTGCAGAAGCATTTGCAATGAAATCAGGCCCGGCTGAAAGTTTTGTAGATGGTATCGGTAACGGTTTAGGTTACGGTGCAATCTTAATTATTGTTGCATTTTTACGTGAACTTATTGGTTCAGGTAAACTATTTGGTGTAACTATTATGCAGACTGTTCAAGATGGCGGTTGGTATCAAGCAAACGGTTTATTCTTATTAGCACCAAGTGCGTTCTTTATTATCGGATTTGTAATCTGGGCAATTAGAACGTGGAAACCGGAACAAGTGGAGAAATAAAGATGGAGCATCTGATTAGTATCTTTGTTAAGTCCGTATTTATTGAAAATATGGCGCTTTCTTTCTTCCTTGGCATGTGTACATTCCTTGCGGTGTCTAAGAAAGTTTCAACTGCATTTGGCTTAGGTATTGCGGTAATTGTAGTATTAGGTATTGCAGTACCGGCTAACCAGTTAGTTTATACTCACATTTTAAAAGATGGTGCATTAGTTGAAGGTGTAGATTTAACATTCTTAAACTTCATTACCTTCATCGGTGTAATTGCGGCACTTGTTCAAATCCTTGAGATGATTTTAGACAAGTTCTTCCCTGCATTATATAGTGCATTAGGTATCTTCTTACCACTTATAACGGTAAACTGCGCGATCTTCGGTGGAGTATCATTTATGGTACAACGCGAATATAACTTCGTAGAATCAGTAGTTTATGGTGTAGGTGCAGGTACAGGTTGGATGTTAGCAATTGTTGCACTTGCAGGTTTAACAGAGAAAATGAAATATTCTGATGTTCCGGCTGGTCTTCGTGGTTTAGGTATTACCTTTATCACTGTTGGTCTAATGGCATTAGGCTTTATGTCATTCTCGGGCATTCAGTTATAAGGAGCATATCGTGGATAGTAATTTTATTTTCGGTATTATCGCATTTACTGCTCTGGTATTAGTGCTTGCGGTGATTATCCTTTTCGCTAAATCTAAATTAGTAGACTCAGGCGATATTACAATCTCAATCAATAATGATCCGGAAAAAGGGATTACACTACCGGCAGGTGGAAAATTACTTGGTGCTTTAGCAAGCAAAGGGATTTTCGTATCCAGTGCTTGTGGTGGTGGTGGCTCTTGTGGTCAATGTAAAGTTCAAGTGAAATCAGGCGGTGGTGAAATCTTACCGACTGAGTTATCTCACATCTCGAAAAAAGAAGCAAAAGAAGGTTGGCGTTTAGCGTGTCAGGTAAACGTAAAATCTTCAATGGATGTAGAGCTTCCAGAAGAGATCTTTGGTGTGAAAAAATGGGAATGTACTGTTATTTCTAACGATAACAAAGCAACCTTCATCAAAGAACTTAAACTTCAAATTCCTGAAGGTGAAGAAGTTCCATTCCGTGCCGGTGGTTATATTCAAATTGAAGCAGAACCTCATACAGTTCATTACAAAGACTTTGATATTCCTAAAGAATACCACGAAGACTGGGATAAATTTGACTTATGGCGTTATACTTCAAAAGTGGACGAGCATATTATCCGTGCATACTCAATGGCTTCATACCCAGAAGAGAAAGGCATTATTATGCTAAACGTGCGTATTGCAACGCCTCCACCAAAACAGCCTGATGCTCCTCCAGGGCAAATGTCTTCATACATTTGGTCATTAAAAGCGGGCGACAAAGTAACAATTTCTGGTCCATTTGGTGAATTCTTCGCCAAAGATACTGATGCAGAAATGGTATTTATTGGTGGTGGTGCAGGTATGGCACCAATGCGTTCGCATATTTTTGACCAATTAAAACGCTTAAAATCTAAACGTAAGATGACCTTCTGGTATGGTGCTCGTTCAGAGCGTGAAATGTTCTATACCGAAGACTTCGATATGCTTCAAGCAGAAAACGATAACTTCAAATGGTATGTAGCACTTTCTGATCCACTACCAGGTGACCGTGAAGACTACTTCCGTGGCTTCATTCACAATGTGCTTTATGAGAACTACCTGAAAAACCACGAAGCACCGGAAGACTGCGAATACTATATGTGTGGTCCACCGGTGATGAACGCAGCGGTAATCGGTATGCTGAAGAGCTTAGGTGTTGAAGACGAAAACATCTTATTAGATGACTTCGGTGGTTGATAAACCGTAACTTCATCAAATCACAAGCGGTCGTTTTTGCAAAATTTTTTGTAAAATTGACCGCTTGATTTAGTTTATATTCTTAAATTTTCAGTGTGGTGAATTTAAGAATAAAAATTGTAGGGTGCAACTTGTTGCACCCTACGGAGAAAAAATGAACGTTAAATTTTTCGCTTTTGCTATTTTCTCACTGCTCTTAGCAGCCTGTGAAAAAGCCCCCGAGCAAATAACCTTGCAAGGTAAAACGATGGGAACGACTTACACCGTCAAATATATTGATAATGGTGAAGTGAAAAATCTGTCTAATCCCGAAAAAATAAAAAGCGAGTTAGATCGATTATTAGTAGATGTGAACAACCAAATGTCCACTTACCAGCAAGATTCGGAAATTAGCCGTTTCAATCAGCTAAAAGAAACCAATCAAGCGGTTGAAATTTCGCAAGATTTTGCAAAAGTAGTGGAAGAAGCCATTCGCTTAAACAAAATCACAGAAGGAGCATTAGATGTTACTGTTGGGCCTGTGGTGAATTTATGGGGATTTGGGCCTGATAAACGTTTAAATAAAGTGCCTTCTGATGAGCAGATTAAAGAGCGTTCTAGCTATGTCGGCATTGATAAAATTATTCTTAGAACAGAAGGTAAGCCAATACTTACTAAAAGCGTACCTAATCTCTATTTAGATTTATCCTCTATTGCGAAAGGATTTGGTGTCGATAAATTGGCAGAGCATCTTGAAAAATTAGGCGTGAGCAACTACTTAGTTGAAATTGGTGGCGAGTTGCGTGGCAAAGGCAAAAATTTACAAGGTTTAGGTTGGCGAATTGCGATTGAACAGCCTATAATGGAACAAGCACAATCTGTACAAATTACTGTGCCTTTACATAATTTAGGAATGGCAACATCGGGCAATTATCGTAATTATTTTGAAGATGAAAACGGCAACCGCCTTTCACATATTATTGACCCGCAAAAATTAAGCCCAGTAAGCCATAACTTAGCCTCAATTACTGTACTCGCCCCAACAACAATGACGGCGGACGGATTATCAACAGGCTTATTTGTATTAGGTGCGGAAAAAGCATTAGCACTTGCAGAACGTGAAAAATTAGCGATATTTTTAATTGTTAAAAATGGCGACAAGTTTGAAACACAAATGTCGAGCGAATTTAAAAAATTAACTCAATCACAATAGTTGGAGTGGAAAATGGAAACTGTATTATTAACTTTCGGTTTTTTTGTTGCAGTAATTTTTGCAATGTCGATTGGCTTTATCGTAAAAGGCAAAACCATTAAAGGCAGTTGTGGCGGTATCACCGCTTTAGGTATGAAAAAAATGTGCGACTGCGAAGAGCCTTGTGATAACTTAAAATCAAAAATCGCAGACGGCACAGCCGATCCTGAAGAAGTGGCACGTTTTAATAAAGAACCACAATTTTACGAAGTGAAGTAGTCTTTAACTTCTTTAATTTTATTATTCATCTATAAGCGGTATGATTTGCAAAATTTTTTGCAAATTTAACCGCTTGTTGCTTTTATAACTAACCAAATGTGCTTCGCCTTAACCGAAGTTACGGGAGATTTATGACAACTCAATTAACCTCAAAAACCTACGACACCCATTTCCCTAAATTAACCCCTGAGCAACTTGCTGAAAACGGCAAGAAAAAAGTGATTATTGGTATGTCGGGCGGGGTGGATTCCTCCGTTTCCGCTTTTATTCTTCAACAACAAGGCTATATCGTTGAAGGTTTGTTTATGAAGAATTGGGAAGAAGATGATGATACCGATTACTGCACGGCAGCGGCGGACTTAGTTGATGCACAAGCGGTTGCCAATAAACTCGGTATGAAGCTGCACAAAATCAATTTTGCTGCTGAGTATTGGGATAACGTATTTGAATATTTCCTTGCAGAATATAAAGCAGGACGTACGCCAAACCCTGATATTTTGTGTAACAAAGAGATCAAATTCAAAGCCTTTTTAGAGTATGCAGCGGAAGATCTTGGGGCGAATTATATCGCCACAGGGCATTATGTTCGTCGAAGCGGAGACGATCAAAACGCAAAACTATTGCGTGGCTTAGATGAAAATAAAGATCAGAGCTATTTCTTATATGCTATCAATAAAAAGCAAGTCGGGCAGAGTTTGTTCCCTGTGGGCGAAATTGAAAAGCCGATTGTGCGAGCGATTGCCGAAGATTTAGGTTTAGCCACGGCAAAGAAAAAAGATTCTACGGGTATTTGCTTTATTGGCGAACGTAAATTTAAAGATTTCTTAGCTCGTTTTTTACCCGCTCAACCAGGCGAAATTCGCACTGTTGATGGTAAAGTGATTGGTCGCCACGATGGTTTGATGTATCACACACTGGGTCAGCGTAAAGGTTTAGGTATTGGTGGTGTGAAAGGCTTGAGTGAAGATCCATTTTATGTTGTGGAAAAAGATCTGATTAATAATGTGTTAGTGGTTGCTCAAGGGCACGATAATTCGGCACTACTTTCAACAGGTTTAATTGCCAAGCAGCTTACTTGGGTAGATATGCAGCCACTGCGTGAAAATTTACGCTGTACGGTGAAAACTCGCTATCGTCAGGCGGATATTCCGTGTGAAATCCAAGTCATTGATGATGAAGCCATTCGTGTGATATTTGATGAACCACAAATTGCGGTGACGCCGGGGCAATCTGCCGTGTTTTATTTAGGTGAAGTTTGCTTAGGCGGTGGAATTATTGAAGAAAAATTAAAATAGTTGTAAATAAATATTGAAATATTCTGCATATTTATGCAAAATAGTGGAAAATTAAGGCGGTGAAACGCCTTTTTCATTTTGATAAGATAATAAGGAATAATTATGGCTCTTTGGGGTGGACGTTTTACACAACAAGCAGACGCAAAATTTAAATATTTTAATGATTCACTACGTTTTGATTATCGCTTAGCAATTCAAGATATTGAAGGCTCAATCGGTTGGGCGAAAGCCATTACTTCGGTTGGTATTTTAACCGAAGCTGAACTAGAGCAGCTTATTGCAGCATTGAAAGAGGTGCGTGCAGAGGTGGAATCTAACCTAACCATTATTTTAAAAGATGATGCGGAAGATATTCACAGTTGGGTAGAATCTAAGCTAATCGAAAAAGTGGGCGATTTGGGCAAAAAATTACACACAGGGCGTAGCCGTAACGACCAAGTGGCGGTGGATATTAAAATGTGGTGTAAAGTGCAAGCGGTTGCTTTGCAGGAACGTATCCGAGCGTTACAAGAGCGTTTGGTTTCTGTTGCAGACGAAAATCAGAGCTCGGTTATGCCGGGCTACACTCACTTACAACGAGCCCAGCCTGTTACTTTTGCCCATTGGTGTATGGCATATTATGAAATGCTGGAGCGTGATTTCAGTCGTTTAAGTGATGCAAATAAGCGTATGAGCACTTGCCCACTTGGTTCGGGAGCGTTAGCTGGCACGGCTTATGGCATTGATCGTGATCTCCTTGCCCGTGATTTAGGTTTTGAAGAAGCGACCCGTAACAGTTTAGATAGTGTATCAGACCGTGATCATATTTTAGAGCTGCTTTCAACGGCTGCAATCAGTATGATGCATTTATCCCGTTTTGCCGAAGATTTGATTATTTTCAACAGTGGTGAATCGGGTTTCCTTGAAATGTCTGATCGTGTAACCTCTGGTTCATCATTAATGCCACAGAAGAAAAACCCGGATGCTTGCGAACTTATTCGTGGTAAATCAGGGCGTGTATTCGGGGCATTAACAGGGCTTCTAACTACCTTAAAAGGCTTACCACTTGCTTATAATAAAGATATGCAAGAAGACAAAGAAGGCATTTTTGATGCGTTAGAAACTTGGCAGGCTTGCTTAGAAATTGCAGAGCTTGTGTTAGTTGATATTCAAGTGAACACAGAACGTACTCGTGAAGCGGCTCAACAAGGTTATGCAAATGCAACGGAATTAGCTGATTACTTAGTCGCAAAAGGCGTACCATTCCGTGAAGCACATCATATTGTAGGTGAAGCGGTGGTATATGCAATCAGCAAAAAAGCGCCACTTGAAGCATTAAGCATTAATGAATTCCAGCAATTCCATCATTCAATTGGTGATGATGTTTATCCGATTTTGTCATTAGAATCTTGCTTAGAAAAACGTTGTGCCAAAGGTGGGGTAAATCCACAGCGTATAGCAGAAGCGATTACTGCGGCAAAAGTCTCATTAGCTTCTTAATTATTTTAGATATAAGCGGTCGTATTTTTAACAAAATTTGCAAAAAATTCTGTAAATATGGCCGCTTGCATATTTAATTTTCAAATTTTTGCTCGTTATGATTGCAAAATGGGCATTACCTCTTTAAACTTCCGAATAATTTTTTGAATTTTTATTTCCACTATTTTATTTCAAGAGTGTTGTATGACCGAATCAGTGAACCCTATTCAGGAACAGCCTAATTCAGCTCTCACTTTAGGGCAACAATTAAGAGCAGCTCGTGAGGCATTAAATCTTTCTATTGCCGAAGTTGCTCAAAAAACAAACCTAAAAAAATTACACATTGAGTCGATTGAAAGTGATATTTTTATTTTAAAAAATGTCGCTCCCACCTTTGTGCGTGGTTATGTGCGTAATTATGTGAAATTTTTACGTTTGCCTGAATCGTTGGTTTCTTCTGTGAATTATGGCGAAGTAACCATTCCGAAAGAGATTACAAAGGTTTCGCCTGTAAAACCATCATCAAATTCACAGGGTAAAGCATTGAAATATTTAACTATATTTGTGCTTTTAGCCGCATTAGGTATGACGCTGTTATGGTGGTGGCAGGGTTATCAGAAAGATCAGGAAAACCGTGAACAGCTTGTGAATTCAGGTCCTGTAGTGGAAACAACAAATACAGAGCCTGTTGAGCCTAGCAATCAAGTTTCTGTGCCTGTTCAACAGCCAATTCAAGTGCAAGAGCCTCAAGTTCAGCCACAGCCTGAAACTGCTACAGTTGTAGAACCAAACCAGCAGGAAAATACAGCAGCTCAGACAGTTGAACCGCCAAAACCTGAAACGGAAGTAGCAGTTGAACCTGCAAACGTTCTCCAGCAGATGCAGCCAACAACAGAGGCTGAAGCTACAACAGAGCAGCCAGCAGCGATCAGTAATGATGAGTTACGCATTGAAATCACAGGCTCGCAAAGTTGGATTACGGTGAGAAATGCGAAAAATAAACGTTTAGCTGAAAAGCTCTATAATAATGGCGAAGTATTAACCTTTAATGAAAATGAGCAATATCGTTTAACCATTGGTGCACCTGCAAATGTAAAAATTTATTACAAAGGGCAGGAAGTACCATTAAAAATTGATGGACGTGTCGCTCGTATTCGTTTGCCATTGCAATAATCTTTTTAAGAATAAAAACGCCGTAAGCTAGCAGCTTAGATTGTTATTTTACGAGCGTTTTCTGCTTTATAACTTTTAACGACTATTTAAAAATATGATACATCAATCTCCAATTAAACGTCGGGTATCGAAAAAAATCTATGTGGGTAATGTGCCGGTAGGGGGCGATGCACCTATTTCGGTACAATCAATGACAAATACCCGTACCACTGATGTGGAAGCAACTGTTGCTCAAATTAAGTCTTTAGAGCGAGTAGGGGCGGATATCGTACGTGTTTCTGTACCAACAATGGATGCAGCAGAAGCCTTCAAAGTTATCAAACAGCAAGTGAATGTGCCATTAGTGGCAGATATCCATTTTGACTACCGTATTGCCTTAAAAGTGGCGGAATATGGTGTAGATTGTTTGCGAATTAATCCGGGTAATATCGGTAACGAAGAGCGAATCCGCGCCGTAGTAGACTGTGCTAGAGATAAGAATATCCCGATCCGTATTGGGGTAAATGCAGGCTCGCTTGAGCGAGATCTTCAAGAAAAATATGGCGAACCAACACCAGAAGCATTATTAGAATCGGCACTACGCCACGTTGATCATTTAGATCGTCTTAATTTCGATCAATTCAAAGTCAGTGTGAAAGCGTCAGATGTATTCCTAGCGGTCGAATCATACCGACTTCTTGCAAAACAGATCGATCAGCCTCTGCATTTAGGGATCACCGAAGCAGGTGGTGCAAGAGCAGGTTCAGTTAAATCTGCGGTTGGTTTAGGTTTACTATTAGCAGAAGGAATTGGTGATACGTTGCGTATTTCTTTGGCGGCTGATCCCGTTGAGGAAATTAAAGTCGGTTTTGATATTTTGAAATCACTACGTATTCGTTCACGCGGCATTAACTTTATCGCTTGCCCAACCTGTTCACGCCAAGAAATTGATGTTATTGCAACAGTAAATGAGCTAGAGCAGCGTTTAGAAGATATTATTACTCCGATGGACGTTTCCATTATCGGCTGCGTGGTAAATGGGCCGGGTGAAGCGTTGGTATCAGATTTAGGTGTAACGGGTAGTAATAAAATGAGTGGCTTCTATTTAGATGGTGTGCGTCAAAAAGAGCGTTTTGACAATGCAAAATTAATCGACCAATTAGAAGCTAAAATTCGTGCGAGAGTGGCACAACAAAATAATAGCATAGATGTTGTAAATAAATAGGAAAAAATAGTGGCAAAAACAATTCAAGCAATTCGTGGAATGAACGATTGCTCCCCAACAGAATCCCCATTATGGCAATGGGTGGAAGAAAAAGTGCGTAATGTACTGGCAAGTTATGGCTATTCAGAAGTGCGTATGCCAATTGTTGAAAGTACGCCGTTATTTGCTCGTGCGATTGGCGAAGTCACCGATGTGGTATCTAAAGAAATGTACACATTCTGGGATAATGATGAGCAATTAACCCTTCGCCCCGAAGGCACAGCAGGTTGTGTGCGTGCAGCAATTGAGCGTGGCTGGATTTATAATAACGAACAACGCTTGTGGTATATAGGACCAATGTTCCGCCACGAGCGTCCACAAAAAGGACGTTATCGCCAATTCCACCAGGCAGGTGTGGAAGTGTTTGGCATTCCTAATCCAGAAATTGATGCGGAATTGATTATTTTAACGGCTCGTTTATGGAAAGAGTTAGGCATCGATCAGCATGTTTCTTTACAGCTGAACTCAATTGGCTCGTTAGAAGCTCGTGCGAATTATCGCTCTGCATTGGTAAATTTTTTACAAAATCACACCGCTTTAATGAGCGAAGAAGAGAAAAAACGTTTGGTAAAAAATCCACTGCGTATTTTAGATACTAAAAACGAAGCCTTACAACAAGTGCTAAACGATGCGCCGAAACTGCTGGATTATTTAGATGATGACAGCCGTGAGCATTTTGAGCAACTCTGTGCATTGCTTGACTCAATGGGCATTGCTTATGAAATCAACCCGAAATTAGTGCGTGGTTTAGACTACTACAACAAAACCGTATTTGAATGGGTAACTTCAGCTTTAGGTTCACAAGGCACAGTTTGTGGCGGTGGGCGTTATGATGGCTTAGTTGAACAGCTTGGCGGACACGCAACGCAAGGTGTAGGCTTTGCGATGGGTTTAGAGCGTTTAGTGCTATTAGTTCAAGAAGTAAATAAAGAGATTGATTTACCAAAAGCGGTTGATGTGTATATTGTCTTCTCTGGCGAAGGCTCAACAGTTAATGCGTTCCATCTGGCAGAACAAATCCGCACCGAATTACCACAACTTCGTGTAATGAGCCACTGTTCAGGTGGAAAATTCCAAAAACAATTTAAACGTGCAGATAAAATGGAAGCAAAGATTGCATTAGTAATTGGCGAAAGTGAAGTGGCAGAAAAAAAAGTGGTTATCAAAGACCTGCGTTCAGGTTCTGAGCAGATTACGATTGCACAATCAGAACTAATTGCTGAACTTAATAAACGATTTTAGGAGAAAAAATGAGTAACGAATATTTAAATAAAACCGAAGAACAGCAGTTTGAAGATGCCAAAAATTGGTTTAAGGAAAATGGTACCCCTATTTTAGTCGCAATTATTTTAGTTTGTGCAGCCAGTTTGGGGTGGAATTTTTGGAAAAACCATCAGCTTGAAACGGCACAAAAGACTTCCGCATCATATCAGCGTGTGATGGAGAGCTATTTGCAAAATCCAAATAAAAATCAACCGCTTGTAGAAAAGTTTATTGCGGATAATCAAGATTCAAGCTATGCGACTTTTGCACAATTTGAGCAAGCAAAACAAGCGGTCGAAAAAGGCGATTTTTTTGCAGCTAAAGTAGCGTTACAATCCGCTTTAACTCAATCTGATTCTACATTGAAAACTTTGGCTCGTTTTCGTTTAGCACAAGTGGATTACCAATTAAAATCTTATGATGAAGCACTTGCAGGTCTTACTCAGATTCAAGATAAAGCGTGGGAGTTACGTAAGCAAATCCTAATTGGCGATATTCTTGTTGCAAAAGGTGATAAGCCTGCCGCTAAAATGGCTTACGAACAAGCTAGATTAAATGCGGCTCCTCAAGAGCAAACCTTAATTGATGTGCGTTTGAATAATTTATAAAAATAAAGCCTGATTGAAAATAGAAAGTCAATCAGGCTTTTATATTTTTGATGTTGAGGGTTAATTTTTTCATAGAAAAACAAATTTCTTGCCATAGTGGATGATTAGAAACCTAGAATATTGTAATAATTGTTACAAAAGTAGTAAAAACTTATTAAAAAAACTACTATTAAAAAATAAATTTGATTATAATAGAAGCGTAAAGTGAAAAGGAGAGTATTCTCTTTTTTCTATTGATAGTAATTTATTTTGCTTGAAGTATTTTTAATTGAAAATTTATTTCAATCAATTTTAAAATTTAAATTCAATCAATCGCTTTTTATTTGGTAAATGTATTGAATTAAGATAACGTTTATCAAATGGCTAGCTCATTTGGTTAGCCTAAGTAAATTAATAAGGTTGCTTTTTGGATAAATAAGTAATCCCTATTTCATATTATTTTATTTATTGGTTATTAGGAGAAAATATGCAACATTCATATACAGCAGCTAGACGACCTTCGTGGCGCGGCATTTTGGCTGGGCTTGTTATGGGCTTAGTTGTTAGCATGGTTATGTTTGCTTTAGCATTAGTTGTTGGTTCATTCTTGTCATTGGATTTAAGCGGTGCTGGCATTGCTGCAGGCGTTTATGCTGTTATCACAGCTTTAATCAGTGCTTTTGTTGCAGGCTATTTTGCTGTTAAGGCATCAGCACCTGAAGCTTTATTTGGTGATGGCACTGACATCTTACCAAAAGATGCTGTCTTAACGGGTATCTTGACTGCCGCTACTATCATCGTTATCACTACTTTTTCAACTATGAACGGGCTAGGTAACGTTGCTCGTACTGCAGGTTCTGCGATCAATTCGACAGCTAGTGTAACTACGAGTGTTATCAGTTCAAGTTCTATCGGTTCTATTATTTCTGAAGAACTAGAAGAGGCATCTGCTGGAGAATCAGGTAATGTGATTAATATCATTACCAATAAAGCACAAGAGCTTTATCAACAAGTTACCGGCAACATCAGTCGTGAAGATATTGAACAATGGGTTGCTAAAAACAACGATACATTCTCTAAAGAGCAAATCAGTGCGTCTGCTAATGTGGTAGAAAAAATGGTTAATACCACTAAAAATGAAATCAAAAATATGGACTTTAATAGCATCGAGACGTGGAAAAATCTAGATGATTATGCTAAAAAACGTGCTGCTGAAATTGAGAATGCGTTAACAGGTGATAAAATCATCGTTCAGTTAAAAAATGAAGGTTTAAGCGAAGCTGAAGCTCAGCAAATTCGCAATGAAGCAGTTTCTGCTTATCAAGAATATAAAGCTAAAATTGAGCAAGCTGTTGCTGATGCTAAAGCTAAAGCAGAACAAGCTTTAGCTGCTGCTGAAGAAGCTGCTCGTAAAGCTGCACTATATTCTGGTCTATTTTGGTTAATTAGCACACTATTAACCTTTGTAGCTTGTGTGCTTGGTTCGAAAAAAGCTGCTGCGAACTATCGTTTAGCTCGCCCTTTGGCTCACTAATCAATACGCGTAGTATCGAAAAGCTATACGCTTTGATCTAAAATCTAAAATTTAGGCTATTTTAATTTAAGGACTAAGTTCTGTATTGCACGGGCTTAGTCCTTTTTGTTTTCGCTAGCAGGTGATTGTTATAGTGCTAATGATCCGATTTACTGTTTTGGAGATAACATTGATTTGCTTTTTGAAAGATTAGTTGTATTTAGGCATAAAAAATCTGCACCTTAATCAGTGTTAACTTTTGGGGGCAGATCAAATAGGGGCTTATTATTTAGAGCATCTAGGATTATAGACGCATCGGCATAATTACATATTCTGCAGAGGGGTTATCACAATCTTCAATTAAGCAGCTTGAGCTGGAATCGACTAAGCTGAAACGTACTCGTTGACATTTTAGAGTGTTTAGTACATCTAACACATAGCTTACGTTAAAGCCCACTTCCATTTCAGGGCTGTCGTAGGCTACATCAATAATCTCTTCTGCTTCTTCTTGCTCTGGGTTGTTGGCAGTAATTTTAAGTAGGTTATTGCTTAGTGCTAAACGCACACCTCTAAATTTCTCGTTTGAGAGAATAGCCGCACGCATTAACGCACGTTTTAGTGTTTCAGTATCCGCTTCTAAAATGCGATCTGCATTGCGAGGCAGAACACGGCGGTAGTCTGGGAACCTGCCATCAATTAATTTAGACGTGAACACAATACCGTTCATTGTAATGCGGATATTGCTTGAGCCAATTTCTAAACGAACTTCATCACTCGTTGTTGAAACTAAACGTGAAAGTTCAAGTACGGCTTTGCGTGGCACAATAACCGAATGAGTTAAAAGTTCTTGGTTTAGCACCATTGTGCAAACGGCTAAACGGTGTCCATCTGTGGCAACGGTGCGTAATAAATTGCCTTCGGTCTCAAATTTCATACCGTTTAAAAAATAACGGGCATCTTGATTTGCCATTGAGAATTGGGTGGCGTCAATTAGGCGTGCAAGCGTTGATTGCTCAATCGAGAAATCAACTTCAGGCTTCCAATCCATTAAATTAGGGTAATCGCTGGCAGGTAAAGTGGCTAAGCTAAATTTACTACGACCTGCTTTGATGATCGCTTTATCTTCTTCGAATTCAACGGAGATCACGCTGTCATCAGGTAAACTTTTGCTGATATCTAAGAATTTTTTGGCTGGAATGGTAAATTTTCCTGCAAAATCGACCGCTTGTAGCAGTTGAGCTTGGGTGGTTAATTCAACTTCTAAATCCGTTCCAGTTAAAGATAAACGATCGCCTTCAATTTCTAATAAAATATTGTTAATCACAGGCAAAGTTGGGCGACTGCTTAATACGCCGCATACCTGCTGCAAAGGCTTGAGTAATTGGTCTCTGGTAATCGTAATTTGCATAATCATTCCTTTATTCTTAACAGCTTAAGATGATAATTTACGCGTTAAATTGATATAGTCTTCTTGGATACCGCTTTCGGTATCACGTAATTCATTAATCGTTTTGCAGGCGTGTAGCACAGTTGTGTGATCTCGTCCGCCAAATTCTCTGCCAATTTCAGGCAAGCTATGATTAGTAAGCTCTTTTGCTAATGCCATTGCCATTTGGCGAGGGCGGGCAACACTTCTGGCACGGCTTTTTGATTTTATATCCGCCACTTTAATGCCGTAATATTCCGCTACAATGCGTTGAATATTTTCAATTGTAATTAAGTAATCGAAAGAGGCAAATAAGTCTTGTAAGGTTTCACGCACCGCATCAACCGTAATTGGGCGAAGTGTGAGTTTTTGCCACGCAATCACACGATTTAATGCCCCTTCTAATTCACGCACATTGGTGCGAAGTTTTTGCCCCATCAAATAAGCCGCATCTTCTTGTAAATCTGCCCCCCGTTCTAAGGCTTTTTGGCGAAGAATTGCCACACGGGTTTCCAATTCAGGCGGTTCAATGGTTGCACTAATACCGCCACTTAGGCGAGATTTAATTGCCGTATCAATTTTATCAATATTCTTAGGCAGAACATCAGAAGTTAGAATAATCTGCTTTCTTTGCTCAAATAAAGCATTGAGTAGATGTAAAAATTCTTCTTGTACTTTTGGTTTATTAGCAAGAAATTGAATATCGTCAATCATCAATACATCAAGCGAGCGATAGAATTTTTTGATTTTTTCCGCATCGTTATTTGAGCTGTTAATGGCTTTGATAATATCACGGTAAAAACGCTCAAGGTGGATATAAAGCACTCGCACAGCTGGATTGCGTTTAACCAATTCATTACCGATAGCGTGTAATAAGTGGGTTTTACCTAAACCTGTGCCGGCATAGAAAGAGAGCGGATTACAATGGCTTTCGCCTAAATTATCCACCACTTGTTGAGCCACTAATTTCGCCAGTTGGTTTGAACGACCTTGTACGAAATTATCAAACGTTTGGTGTGGGTTTAACCCCGTTTTAAAGCCTGTATTGCTAAATTCGGAAGACTCGTTTTTTAAGCTGATTTGTGGTTTTGGTTGCTCGGTAGGTTTTATACCCACTCTTAAATTGACAACCAAATTGTCGTTTTTAGATAAAAAATGCGCTAATTCAGTAATTTCCGCTAAAAATTTATCTTTAACCCAATTTTCAACAAATTGGTTTTGAGCATAAAGCGTGAGTTCCCCGTTATCAGAACTGGCTTGCAGAGGACGTAGCCAAGTGCTGTAATCAGTTGGCGATACTTTCGTTTGTAAATGATTAAGGCAATCAGACCAAAGGGAAGACACAATTTGCTCCAAAAATTATTGTTATTAAAGGTGATAATGATACCTGAAAAAAGGGGAGAAATCTTGCAAATTTTTGAGAGATTTGGCAGAAGAAATAAACGAAGAGAATAGTTAAATTATTATCTATTAGCCCTACAAGCGGTCATCTTTTACTAAAAATTTGCAAATCAATTAATAAAAATAAGGGCGAAAAATTTTTCGCCCCTACAGTTACATATCCACATTCTCAGGCAAGAATCCACCACTTTGATGAGCCCAAAGTCTTGCATAAACGCCATTGTGAGCAAGCAATTCTTCGTGTGTGCCTTGCTCAACAATTTCGCCTTTATCTAGCACGATTAATCTATCCATCGCCATAATGGTAGAGAGGCGGTGGGCGATTGCCACAACGGTTTTCCCTTCCATTAGTTTGGTTAGATTTTCTTGGATTGCCACTTCCACTTCGGAATCTAATGCACTGGTTGCCTCATCTAATAATAGAATTGGGGCATCTTTGAGCATTACACGGGCAATTGCAATACGCTGGCGTTGCCCGCCTGAGAGTTTCACACCACGTTCGCCAACGTGTGCATCAAAACCGGTTCTGCCTTTGGCATCTTGCAGGTTTGGAATAAACTCGCTCGCAGCGGCTTGTTCAACTGCTTTAATCATTTCTTCCTCTGTAGCAGTTGGGCGACCATACATTAAATTTTCACGCACGGAACGGTGGAGTAGCGAGGTATCTTGCGTGACCAAGCCAATTTGTGAGCGGAGGCTTTCTTGCGTGATATCCCGCACATTTTGCCCATCAATCGTAATTGAACCGTCTTGAATATCGTAAAAACGCAATAGCAGGTTGGTAAGCGTTGATTTACCTGCCCCACTACGACCGACTAATCCCACTTTTTCTCCCGGTTTGATGATTAAATCAAAATCTTTCAGTAATGGTTTGTTCGGATCGTAGGCAAAATCCACATTCTCAAATTTGATTTCGCCTTTGGTTACGTTTAACGGCTGAGCATTCTCTTTATCTACCACATTGTGCGGTTTAGAAAGGGTAATCATACCATCTTGTACTGTGCCTAAATTTTCAAATAGGCGTGCAAATTCCCACATAATCCATTGTGATAAGCCTTTAATGCGTAAAGCTAAAGCAGTTGAGGTCGCAATCGCCCCTGCGGTTACCACACTTGATCCCCAAAGCCATAAACCGATACCTGCAGTTGAAACAATTAATGCCATTGAAGTTAGGTTAGTGACGGTTTCAATTACAGTAACTAAACGCATCTGTTTGTGTACGGTAACCATAAATTCTTGCATAGACTCTTTGGCATAGGCAGATTCACGGTTGCCGTGAGAGAAGAGTTTGACGGTGGCAATGTTAGCGTAAGCATCGGTAATTCGACCGGTCATTAGACTTCTGGCATCAGATTGTTCTTGAGCGGCTTGGGCTAATTTCGGTACAAAATAGATAATGGTTGCCGCTAATGAGATGACCCATAAAATAAACGGCACGAATAACCAGCCGTCAAGTTGTAATAAAATCACGCTGGAGGTGGTGAAGTAAACCAGCACATACACCAACATATCGGCACAAGTCATAATCACATCACGCACGGAAAGGGCGGTTTGCATTACTTTGGCAGATACTCTACCTGCAAATTCATCTTGATAGAAACCTAAACTTTGCCCGAGCATTAAGCGGTGGAAGTTCCAACGCAAACGCATTGGGAAAACCCCTTGTAGCGATTGAAAACGAATACTACTGGCGAGATAAACAAATACGACGGCGAGTATCGCAATAAAGAACATTCCTACGATTGTCCAGCCTTTTTCTGCCCAAAGCTCAGAAGGGGAGTATTTGCTGATCCAATCGACTAAATCACCCATAAATTGGAATAATATGGCTTCGATAACACTAACGGCTGCCACTAAAATAGTGAGTATGAGAATATAAATTCGCATACCTTTGGTAGCATCAAAAATAAAAGGAATTAAGCCTGATTTTGGCGTTTTCGGCATTACGTTCGGGTAGGTTTCAACCCGTGCCTCAAACCATCTAAAGAGTTTTTCAAACATAAATGAATAATTTCCGAGTGTAGAAAAATGTAGGGGCAAATAACCATTTGCCCCCGAAAAATGTTAAGAAAAATTATGGATTAAGTAATTTTTCGTCTAAGGCTAAATCTTCGTTGCGATTTACACCGATGCCGGCAGCTAACACATTACGGGCAATTTGGTGAGCTTCTTCTAAAGAATGCTCTTTGTAAGAGCCACATTGATATTCGTTCAGCTCAGGAATTGCCGATACATCAGGGATTTTATGTAACGCATCTTCCATTGAAGCCGTCCACGCTTTGACAACCTCTTCTGCTGAAGGTGTGCCAATCAGTGACATATAAAAACCAGTACGGCAGCCCATTGGCGAAATATCAATGATCTCCACTTGTTCGCTATTGAGGTGGTCACGCATAAAACCGGCAAAAAGATGTTCCATTGTGTGAATCCCACGCACCGGTAGAATATCAATATTCGGGCGACAGAAGCGGAGATCGAACACGGTAATGGTATCGCCTTTCGGTGTGGTCATTGTTTTTGCAACACGCACGGCTGGGGCGTTCATTTTGGTGTGATCTACTTTAAAACTATCTAATAAAGGCATTTTTTACTCCATCAATATTATTCCGCAATTCCTTGCTCCCACGCTGGGGCATCTTCAGGAAGTTTGCGTTGTAAGAAAAATCTTCTATTGGCTTGGGCTTGAGGTTTTACCACTTTGGTGTAAGGGGTGGAGAACTCAATACCGCCGTTTAATAATTGCGACATTGTGCCTGAGTTCATACTCACACCTTGTAGGCTAATATCCATCGTATAGCCCGAAGCCTGCCAGAACTGGGTGTTCGTTCTGACTAAGTGCTTGTATTTATTGTTAATTTTAAGATGAATTAACACTCGGTCATTCAGTTCGCTTAAACCTAAGTGGCTTACAATACCGACTTGCATTCCACGATAAAGCACAGGGGCTTCTGGCTGAATACCGTTGGCATTCGTGGTTTCTACAATAATTGGGAAGCCATTTGCATAGGTTGTTTTTACTGTATCAGTTTGCGATAGCTCAAAAGAGTTTTGAGTTTTGCCAGAACCAGCATCAACAGTAATGTAGTTTTGTAATGCAGCATCTAAATTTTTAAAGCCAGCCGTACTAATTTCAGGTGACACCACACTAAATTTTGCCCCAGCTTTCGCAATAGATGGATAATATTTGCCTTGAATGTAAGCGGTCGCTTTTATCTGTTTTTTTGCATTTTGCAATTCCAGCTTTTCAATTTGACCTACGGTTAAGCCCATATATTTAATGTCCATTCCTTCGCTTAACTTACTCGCATCTTTCGCAATCAGCGTGAGGTAAGTATTGCCCGAGGTAGCTTTTTCTTTGCTGGTATAAAGCGTTTTATTGCCTTTTGAACCGCCATTATCAAAGCTGATCGCTCCTTTTAAGGTACGCATTAACGGAGCTGTGGTGATATTCACGCCTTTGAGTGACACATCGACATTGGCTGCCGGTTCAATCCAGAAACGGCTTTTTTCGGTTAATAGATGGCGATAATTTGGCTGAATAAATAGCTCAACCTCAAATTTCTGTTGTTTCGGTGTGATTTTTAACACCTCACCGACCTGAAAATCACGGTATAGCACCACAGAACCTTCGCTAATACCGGATAGTGATTCAGCCGAAAGGGTAGTAGTCGCTTTTTTCTCTAAGGTTGTAACGCCTGATTCCGCACTTTCTACATCTTTATAAAGTGCATATTGTTTTTTCGGGCTGCCATCATTTTTACCGTTAAGTAAGCGAATGCCACCTTTTAACCATTCTGAAGGCGAGCCTGCGTGAACCCGTAAGCCGTCTAATCCAATTGACATATCAATATTGGAAATCGCAACAAACTTGCTGTTACTGCCAATCAGATTGCGATAAGGCGGATAAATAATGACATCAAAACGCACTTGGTCTAACGCTAAGCTACGTTTGACGATTTCCCCGATTTGCACATCGCTATAGTAAATCCCTTGGTTGGTATCGACTCCGTAAGCTTGGGGGGCAACTAGGCTAAAACTGAGTAAATTTGGCAAGCTCAATAGATAATCGGCTTCATTTTGTACGATAAATTCCGATTGAGGTTCTCCTTCCCCTGGGTGAACCTCAAAATAGACACCACGCAGCAGCTCAGCTACTTTCGTCAGCTGCTCTGTGTTTAAGGAGAATTTCGGCTCTTTGAGCAAGATTTTAGTTTGGGAGCGTAGTAAATTTTCATAACTTGGGTCAATTAATAAAACCCCATCAATCTGTTTATGCTGTCCTGATTCTTGCTGTGGCACACCGTTGTCTTTTACTTGTGGTAATTTTAGCTGCGAAAGCATACCAATTTGCACATTTTGGTGAAAAACACCAGTCTCATTAATTTTTAAATTATGTGTAAGCGGTAGTTTTACGTTGATTTCAATTCCACGTTTAGCTGATTTCAAATCCGGATATAGCTCAAATTTCTGTCCTTGCTCGGCAATTTCCATATTATCAGGTGAATCAAAAGCAACCGCACCTTGTACTACCGAGGCAAGGCTGTCCATATTGATTTTAATACCTTGTAAATTTACATCAGCGCTAATACCGCTAATATTCCAAAATCGGCTCTCTTTTTTCACTAAATGAGCGTATTTTTGATTAATGACGACATCAATTTCGATTTTTTTCTGGTCTTTGGTAAAACGATAATCGGCAATATTGCCCACTGGCACTTTACGGAAATAAACACTCGCTCCGACAGTAATAGAGCCTATGTCATCAGAGATTAAACGGATCAGTAAATCTCCATCGCTTACTGTTACCGCAGGTGGATCTTCTTCAGCGATAAACTCATCAGCAAAATCGCCCTCTCCAGGTAGGAGAGTAATATAATTACCAGATACAATTGCATCTAAACCGGAAACTCCAGCTAATGAGGCACTAGGCTGGACTAGCCAAAACTTTGTATCTTGACGTAAAACACTTTTGGCCTCAGGAGTAATTTCAGCTTCTACTTCTACTTCTCTTAGTTCATCAACAAAATATACTCGTTTTACTTGACCAATTTGTAAACCTTGATAGCGAATTACTGTTTTTCCTGCAGTAATACCATCGCCTTTTGCAAATCGGATAGTGATGGTTTCTCCTTGCTCCTTTAAAATTTGGAAAAAAAGCAAAGTGCCGATAATAAAAGCGGTAATTGGTAAGATCCAAAATGGTGATATTTTGCGAGGTTGCCTGATTCTGGCGTCTATTACATTCTGCGTTTGTTCTTCCATAATAATATTAGATTTACAAAACCTATATAGAATAATACCGAAGCCCTATAAAAGGCTTCGGTAAGAGTATTAATAAGTCTAAAAATAAGAAAAGCTATTTTTTTTCATCACAGTTAGTTAAATTACTACATTTCCCATAGAGATATAAACTGTGATTTGTTAATTCCATTCCGTGCTTTTCACTGATTTCACGTTGGCGGCGTTCCATATCTGGGTCTTTAAATTCAAAGACTTTACCGCAATCCATACAGATAATATGGTCGTGTTCGTGATTCATATTCAATTCAAACACCGCTTTATTTGCATCAAAGTTATGGCGCATTAGAATCTCAGCTTCTTCAAACTGATTTAATACTCTGTAAACTGTCGCTAGGCCAATATCTGAACCTCTTTCTAACAGAATTTTATAAATATCTTCTGCTGAAAAATGTTGCATTTCATCACGAATATCTTGCATTAATGCAAGAATAGTTAAACGAGGCTCAGTAACTTTTAACCCTACCTCTTTTAAACGTTTAATATTTGCTTCAGACATATCTGCCACCTAATTATCTTTACTTAAAATCTTATGCAAGTTGGTCTAAACACATTTCTTCTTTTAACTGAGCACACCATTTATTAACACGCTCAGTGGTTAATTCAGGCTGTCTGTCTTCATCAATACAAAGACCAACAAAAGTTGCATCATCAACTAAGGCTTGTGAAACCTCAAAGTTATAACCTTCGGTTGGCCAATGACCAACAATTACGCCACCGTTTGGCTCAATAATATCACGCACTGTGCCCATTGCATCACAGAAATATTCTGCGTAATCTTCCTGATCGCCACAGCCGAAAATTGCCACAACTTTACCGTTAAAATCAATCTCTTTTAAGGTTGGCATAAAATCGTCCCAATCTGCTTGAGATTCGCCATAATACCAAGTTGGAATACCGATCATTACAAAATCGTATGCTTCAATATCTTCTTTTGTGCTTTTAGCAATATCACGAATATCCACTAATTCAGCACCTAAGTTTTTCTGAATCATTTTAGAAATATTTTCTGTATTGCCAGTATCGCTACCGTAAAATAAACCTACAACTGCCATTTTTACTACCTATTTTGGATGTAATTATTTAGAATTATTTCGATTAACTGCCCGCGTGAAATACCCTTTTCAGACGCTTGTTCTTCTAACACTTTGACTAAATCCGAATGCAATTTTAATTCAACTCGTTTTAAGCCTGACGATTTATCTCGCTTTAGCTGATTACGTTTATTAATTCGAATTTGTTGTTCTCTATCAAGAGGATTAGTGCGAGGACGCCCAACTTTTGGTACAGTCGCAAACAGATCTAAAGTGATACAATCTGAATCTTGTTTTGCCATTTCTTTACATATCGGGCTTTTGGGCTTCCATTCACGTTCTGTTTTAATGAGAATGATAAGCTACTTTTCAAAGTGTAAACTATATCAAAAATCCACACATTTGAAAAGTAAATCAGCTAGAAAACAAGCGGTGTTTTTTTGCTAAAAATTTGCAATTAACTCATTGTGAGTATGAAATTAGCCTTGTTATTCTGAATAGCGAAGAAATATAAATTACACTATAATTTCTAAAATGAAGATGATGAAAAAAGGAGAAGATGTGTCGAATATCCATTTAGCCATTGCCGGTGATTTTACTTTAGCTGAAAAAATTCTTGAGGTGTTAGAAAACCAAGATTTAGCTGTTGAAAAAATTTCCGCCGTCGAATTAGAGCCGTTCGGCGAAGAGCAAAACTTACGCTTTGGGGCAAAAGCCGTTGCACAATATGCGTTAGATGAAGTGAATTGGGCGGAATTTACCCACGTTCTCTTTGCAGGCAAAATGGCTCAAGCAGAAGTATTAGCAGAAGCGGTGAAAGCAGGTTGTGTGATTTTAGATTTATATGGCATTACCGCATTAATTGGCGATGTGCCTGTGGTTGTGCCAAGTGTTAATGATGAAAATGTGGCAAATCTGCGTGAGCGAAATATTGTTGCGCTTGCTAATCCGCAAGTTTCGCAACTTGCCTTAGCGTTAAAGCCGTTATTAGCTCAGCCGTTAAATCAAGTTTTTGTTACCTCACTTTTACCTTCCGCTTATTTTGGCGATGAAAAAGTGAAAGAGCTAGCAGGGCAAACGGCTCGCTTATTAAATGGTATTCCGTTTGATGAAAATGCAGAGCGTATCGCCTTTGATGTTGTGCCTGCTAATGTGCAAGGTGAAGAGAAAAAGTTACCTTTCTCCAAAGCCTTTGAATTACAACTTGCAAAAGTTTTACCAAATTTAACCGCTTGTACGACATTCCATTCGGTTCAAGTGCCTGTTTTTTATGGTGTTTCACAAATGGTATCTGTTAAATCAGAATATCAGTTAGATGCAGAAACTATCAGTGCGGAGTGGAAAGCAGAAAATTGGGTTCAATTTAACGAAGAGTCGGTGATTACAGCGGTAAAAAATGGCGAAAACGAAGAGCGAAATGTGCTAGAAATCAGCCAGTTATTAGCAAAATCAGAGCAAGAAATTCAGTTCTGGTCGGTTGCTGATGAACAGCGTTTTAGCCTCGCATTTTTATCCATTGAATTATTAAAATTAGTTTTGGAATATTAATTGCTTGCCAAATGGTTCATTCCGTGATAAAAATCATCAACGCCCGAGCAACCGATTGGATTGCTCGGGCGTTGTCATTTCCAAAATTCTAGTTTTGAAGGTCTTATGTTAGAAAAATTATTTCAGCTTAAAGCGAAAGGCAGTAATGCGAAAACCGAAATCATCGCAGGTATTACTACCTTTTTCACAATGGTGTACATTGTTTTTGTTAATCCGTCCATTTTAGGTGTAGCAGGAATGGATACCCAAGTGGTATTCGTGACCACCTGTTTAATCGCTGCATTTGGCACTATTGCAATGGGCTTGTTCAGTAACTTACCAATTGCCCTTGCGCCTGCAATGGGCTTAAACGCCTTTTTTGCATTCGTGGTAGTACAAAAATTAGGCTATTCTTGGCAAGTAGGTATGGGAGCAATTTTCTTAGGCTCTGTCGGTTTGTTTATTTTAACGGTACTACAAGTTCGCTATTGGTTTATGTCTGCAATTCCACTAGGTTTACGTGTTGGAATTGGGGCAGGTATTGGCTTATTTATTGCATTAATCGGCTTTAAAAATATGGGCATTGTGGTGCCAAATGAAGCAACTTTAGTTGCATTAGGTAACTTACACGATCCTAAAGTATTAATGGGGATTTTAGGTTTCTTCATTATTGTCGTATTAGGGGCAAAAGGAGTTCACTCTGGTGTATTAGTTTCAATTGTTGTTGTAACAGCATTAGCGTTAATTTTTGACCCAGCGGTAACCTTCAATGGTGTAATGTCTATGCCACCAAGTTTAGGTGCGGTTGTAGGACAAGTGGATATTGCTGGGGCGTTTGATGTTGCCTTACTCGGCATTATTTTCTCCTTTATGCTAGTAAATCTGTTTGACTCATCAGGCACGCTGATTGCTGTAACCACTAAAGCAGGTTTTGCTGACGAGAAGGGACGCTTCCCAAAAATGAAACAAGCTCTATTAGTGGATAGTACCGCTGCAATGGCAGGTTCTTATATGGGAACATCAGCGATCTCAACTTACATTGAAAGTGGTTCAGGCGTTTCTGTGGGTGGTCGTACTGGTTTAACGGCTGTGGTTGTTGGTATTTTATTCTTACTCACCATTTTCTTTTCACCATTAGCAGGTTTAGTGCCAGCTTATGCAACCGCTGGTGCGTTAGTATTCGTAGGCATTCTAATGGCTTCAAGCCTGATCGAAGTAAAATGGAACGACTTAACTGAAGCAACACCTGCGTTCATCACAACAGCAATGATGCCATTTACTTACTCGATTACTGAAGGGATTGCCTTTGGTTTTATCAGCTACTGTGTAATGAAAGCATTCACAGGGCGTTGGAAAGAGATCAGCCCGTCTGTGCTAGTGATTTCATTACTCTTTATGATCAAATTTATTTGGGCAGATGCTCACTAACTTTGTAGGTTTCCCTCTCCTGTGAGAGGGATTTTTAAATTATCTATGTGTTTCGTGTATTCCAGAGGTAAAACTATGTCTAATCAAGTTCAAAAATTGCTTTTCATCATCAATTTAGCACCTTACGGTAATGAAACCTTTTTTAGTGCCTTACGCTTAGCATTGCAAATCCAAGAGCAACATAAGGTCAATACGGAAATTAAACTTTTCTTAATGTCCGATGCAGTCACCGCAGGGCTGGCAAAGCAAAATCCGGTAGAGGGATATCACATTCAGCAAATGCTGGAAATTTTAACCGCACAAGGTGCGAGCGTAAAATTGTGCAAAACTTGCACCAATGCTAGAGGGATTACAGATTTGTCTTTAGCTGATGGTGTAGAAATCGGCACATTAATTGAACTGGCAGATTGGACAATTCAAGCAGATAAGGTACTCAATTTTTAATGCAAAAATTTGATGTAATCATTATTGGTGCAGGAGCAGCAGGGCTATTTTGTGCCGCCCAGCTTGGGCAAGCCAGTAAAAAGGTTGCGGTGCTCGATAGCGGTAAGAAAATCGGACGTAAAATTTTAATGTCGGGCGGTGGTTTTTGTAATTTTACTAATTTAGATGTGAGTGCCGGAAATTACCTTAGCCAAAACCGCCATTTCGTGAAATCTGCCCTTTCTCGCTATATGCAATGGGACTTTATATCTCTTGTGGCAAGTTACGGCATAAGCTACCACGAAAAAGAGCTAGGGCAACTTTTCTGTGATGAAAGCTCGCAGCAGATTGTAGATTTATTGCAAGCTGAATGTGAGAAAGGCAAGGTTGAGATCTTGTTACGACAAGCGGTCATTTCTATCGAAAAATTTGCAAAAAATTTCCAAATTTCGACCGCTAGTGAGCAGTTCCAAACTGAGAATTTAGTGATTGCCACAGGTGGATTATCAATGCCAGCATTAGGTGCAACCCCCTTTGGTTATCAAATTGCTGAACAGTTTGGTATTCCTGTTATTGCTCCTCGTGCCAGCCTTGTGCCGTTTACTTGGAAGGAGAGTGATAAACACTTTACCGAGCTTTCTGGCATTGCGATTCCTGTTACCGTTTCTAGCCAAAATGGGAAAAGTTTCAGTAATCAAATGTTATTTACCCACAGAGGATTATCTGGTCCTGTGATTCTGCAGATCTCCAATTATTGGGAGTTGGGCGAAACAGTGGAAATTGATTTACTCCCAAGTGAATCTATTCTTGATGTGTTGAACGAACTTCGTCAATCTTCGCCAAAATTGCAGTTAAAAACCGTGTTATCTCGCTATTTACCAAAAAAGTTGGTCGATATTTGGCTAGAGCAGAAATTGCTGACTGATAAAATCATTGCAGATTTGAGTAAAAAAGATCTCGCTTTCTTAGATGAATTTATCCACCGCTGGCAATTCTTACCAAATGGCACAGAAGGCTACCGTACCGCAGAAGTAACAAAAGGCGGAGTAGATACCGATTATATTTCTTCTAAAACAATGGAAGTGAAAAATGTAGAGGGGCTTTATTTTATCGGCGAAGTGCTTGATGTAACAGGCTGGCTTGGTGGCTATAATTTCCAATGGGCGTGGTCATCAGCTTTTGCGTGTGCGGAAGGGATTATTGAAAAAGGCTAAATTCAAGCTAAAAACAAAGGCGAACATTCAACAGTTCGCCTTTATTTTTTAATTATCTCGCACGGAAAATAATGCGTGCTTTGCTTAAATCGTATGGGGTCATTTCAACGGTTACTTTATCGCCTGTTAAAATACGAATGTAGTTTTTACGCATTTTACCTGAAATGTGAGCGGTTACAACGTGCCCATTTTCTAATTCCACACGGAACATTGTATTTGGTAAGGTTTCTAAAATTGTACCTTGCATTTCAATGCTATCTTCTTTAGCCATTTATTCCTCTTTAAATTTTTAATTTTATGCTGTGCCATTCGGCGAAAAACGGCGGATATTATACGCTTATTCGCTCAAATTACAATCGTTTCTTTGAGAGTACACTATTTCCGCTTAATCCATCGACGCCGTGAATGAAAACGCTGAGTTTGTGTTTTTGCTTCACTCGCTATTGGTTTTGGGGCGATTTGTAGATGATGAATTTTACGGCGGAAGTAATAATGTACGCTGCTTGCTAAGAGTACCCCTGTTAAAAGCAAAATTATCATTTCGCCATAGAGTTGGTGGAATTGTTGTTCCACTCGAGCTTTTGTCGTTTGCCCGTATTCAGCATCAAACGTAACCCGTAAAAAACCAACTAATGCTTGTTGAGAAAAAATAGGCTCAACAATCTGTTGGTTTTTTTCTGCTTGTTCCGTCGTTAATAAGGTTTTTAGATCTTTAGCATTTTGACTTTGTGCGAGCAACACACCTTTAGGCGAGTAAATATTTGCATCAATAATAAAATCTTCTTTAGCAAAGCTATCCAACGCATCAACCAGTTCATCTGTTTTCGCATTTTTAACTAATAAAAACGAAAAAATATTCGCTTGTTGGCGAACCAATAAATGCGAGAGATTTGATACTTGGTTAATACTGGCTAATTGAGAACCTAATTTAAATTGATTGACGCCCGTTAAAATAACCGCCACAATCGCTACGCACAGAGCGGTGATCCCAGCCAGTAAAAGCGTTTTAGCTATTTTTTCACGAGTAATATACATAGCATTCCTCTTAAAATGATGCGTGATTGTAGCACGGTTTTCTGTTAGATTAATGCAGTAAATTTAAACAACCTAAAATAAGACTATGGCAAATACAATTTTTATCTATTCAAAAACCTTAAATGATCGTGAAATTGAGCAATTTTCAACGCATGCAGAGGCTAACTTACTGAAACAAGAGGTCTATTTAGACTATAAAATTGCATTTTTTTCAACAAATTTGACCGCTTACGAATTGCGTGAAACGGCTCAACAAATCAATGCAGATATTAGCGATCTGAATATTATTCCGAACTTAAACCAAGCAGGTTTACTGTTAATGGATATGGATTCAACCGCCATTAAAATTGAATGTATTGATGAAATTGCGAAATTGGCTGGGACGGGGGAGATTGTGTCTGCGATCACTGCCAGTGCAATGCGTGGCGAGCTAGATTTCGAGCAAAGTTTACGCAAACGTGTTGGTACACTTGAAAATGCACCAGAAAGCATTTTGCAAAAAGTTCGAGAAAATCTACCGCTTATGGACGGCTTTGAGCAAATGGTGTCGATTTTAAAAGCGAACGGCTGGAAACTGGCGATTGCCTCTGGCGGATTTGACTATTTCGCCGATTACTTGAAAGAAAAATATGGCTTAGATTTTGCTGTATCGAACCAACTGGAAATTATTGATAGCAAATTAACAGGTAAAGTTTTGGGTAAGGTAGTAGATGCTCAACATAAAGCGGATACGTTACAACAGCTTGCTAACCAATTTAATATCCTACAAAATCAATGGGTTGCGGTAGGTGATGGGGCGAATGATTTACCAATGTTAAAAACCGCCAGTTTAGGCGTTGCTCTACACGCCAAACCAAAAGTACAAGAACAGACGAATTTTGTGGTAAACTTTGGTGACTTAACCGCATTATGTTTATTACTGAATGCGAAGAATTTATTTCAAAATTAATGGAGAACAAAAAATGCCATCATTTGATATTGTATCTGAAATCACAATGCACGAAGTACGTAATGCGGTTGAAAATGCAAACCGTGTGTTAAGTACTCGTTATGACTTCCGTGGTGTGGAAGCGGTGATTGAGTTAAACGAAAAAAATGAATCTATCAAACTAACAACAGAATCAGACTTCCAACTAGAGCAGTTAATTGAAATTTTAATCGGCTCTTGCGTAAAGCGTGGCATTGAGCATAGTTCGCTTGATATTCCAGCGGAAAGTGAACATCACGGCAAACTTTACTCAAAAGAGATCAAGCTCAAGCAAGGGATTGAATCAGATATGGCGAAGAAAATTACTAAGCTGATCAAAGATTCAAAAATCAAGGTTCAAGCCCAAATTCAAGGCGAGCAAGTGCGTGTAACGGGTAAATCTCGTGATGATTTACAGGCAGCTATTCAATTAGTGAAAGGAGCAGATTTAGGGCAACCTTTCCAATTCAATAACTTCCGTGATTAATTAAAATGCGAGTGGTTGTTTTTTGTAAAAAATTTGCAAAATACGACCGCTTGTAACTTGAGGGGAAAGAGATGAGCAAGCAAACCGAAAAGAAAAGCTGGTTTAAAAAAGCGTTAGAAAAATACGATAGTTTCTGTAATGAATTGGGGGTAAATCAAGGTGCGTGCCGAGGTTGTGTGCCGGTGGTTAAGTTTGATCCAGAGCCTGAAAAAGAGCAGAAAGTTGAAAATAATAAAGAATAAAAAAATCCCCTTGAGTCTTATCAAGGGGATTTTGTTTGGATATTAGTAGCGAGTGATTGCAACTAAACCGTGAGTAGGATTAATCTCTTTTAAGCTACCGTTATCGACAAATTTTACTCTGCCTGAGGTTTCCAATACTTTCTCGATCATCTCATCAACAATGTCTTCATAAGTATTTTCTGTTTGCTCGAAAGACCCCTCAAGCTCGTTTAATTTACGACCATCTTCGCTTACTTTAGCTGAAATATGTAAATCTTCCTCAATTACTAGAGTTTCAACTCGTCCGTCAATACAAGCCTGCCATACTTCATTTAAATCACTAACGAAGCGGTTATTGCCTTGTGATGCGCCAATTTCATCAAAGATTTTTTGGCGTTCAGCGTGTAAGGCATCTTTAATTTGTGGCCAAATGGTTTTAGCAAGTTCGTGTTCACTTTCATTACTTAAACCGCTGTTGATATAGAGCATAATATCATCGCTGTTACGAGCACCATCTCTGAAATGACCGATATTGCGATCTACACCTACAACTACAATAGGGGCTGGTGTTGCTTTTTGCGCTTCAACTAACGCATCGCCAATTTCTCTCATATGATCAGTGACGATTTGATCTCTAACGTGGCTGATATCTTGCCCAGGGCTTGCAGTTGCAATCACATTTTCAAGTGAGAATGGGAAACCATAATCTTCAACTTCATCTAAAATATCTTTATGACCGACAAATAAACGTGTTCCGTTTTCACTTAATATCGTTAATAAATATAATGGACTACGATTCATTGCATAAACTAAATCACGCGTTACAAAGTTATCTTCAATACTTGCGCGTTCTGGTAAACGGAATGGTAATTTATATGAAGCACTAAATTCATTACTTGCAAAAATAACTAAACCGTCTAAATTATATTGATGATCTACTTCATCAGCTAAACGTTGAATATTTTCAACAATATTTTGTGTTTCTCGTTTATCAAATTCTGACTCTAAACGATTAACAACATCTTGCACTAAATTTTTTAGACGAATAGCATCTTTTTCATTATCTGGTGCAGTACGATTTGTTGGTAAGGTAATAGTTACACTTGGATAAGAGTGTTTTGCTTGGATTTCCTTAATTTTTTGTAAATTCATTAAATTCTCCTTCCTGAATTTATTTAGTTTATGGACATTTTATTAAAAATAATTGTAAGCGCTTATAGTTATGGACTTATAATATTTTGAAAAGTTCATAAAAAATTGAAAATATTAAAAAATTATTTAATATTTTCAATTTTTATTTATTTTATAATTTTAATTAAATAAAGTTTAATGCTTAAATTTAATATAAATAAGAGCTGAATAATTATCAGCTCTTCTCTTATAATGCTAATTAAGTATCTTTCTTGAAGTTTTGACCTAATTCAATTTCTTCATTTAAAATTGGAATTAAATCTTCTACTTGTTTTTTCTCAAAATCGCTTAATTCACCAATTGGTAGCACTTCTATCAAACCATCTTTACCTAAGCGAATTGGGTAAGCAAAGAATGCTGGCGAGGTTTCTCCGTTGGCATTATCAACATAAGCGTAGCGAATAACGTCTTCGCCAACTAACCCTCTTACCAAGCCAAGAGCAAATTCTGCACCAGCTTGTGCCATTGATAATGTTGCTGAACCGCCACCTGCTTTTGCTTCAACCACCTCAGTACCTGCATTTTGAATGCGATGTGTTAATTGCTCAATTTGCTCCTGGGTAAATTCAAGTTTTAAGCCATTTACCGTTGCTTGTGAAAGCAATGGAAGAATGGTTGTGCCTGAATGTCCGCCAATCACAGGAACTCTTACATATTTCACATTCACATTTTTAGCTTCAGCTACAAAGGTATTGGCACGGATTACATCTAATGTAGTTACGCCAAAGAGTTTGTTTTTATCGTAAACGCCTGCTTTTTTCAACACTTCAGCTACAATAGGAATGATGGTATTAACTGGGTTAGTGATAATTGCGATACACGCTTTCGGGCAAACTTTTGCTGCTTTTTCCACTAAGTTATATACGATAGTTGCATTGACATTGAATAAATCCGCACGCGTCATACCAGGTTTGCGAGCAACCCCTGCAGAAATCACAACTACATCCGCATCTTTAAGTGCATCAGTCGGATCTT
Organism: Mannheimia kashgarensis; assembly: GCF_041807705.1. Lineage (NCBI taxonomy): Bacteria > Pseudomonadati > Pseudomonadota > Gammaproteobacteria > Pasteurellales > Pasteurellaceae > Mannheimia > Mannheimia kashgarensis. The sequence continues at coordinate 134,968 of NZ_JBGTYY010000001.1, read as the reverse complement.
CGCCTGCAAAACCTGTTACCTTAACATCTGTTGGGATATGACTTAAATCAACCGCAATGCCGGGTGTAACAGGAGAGATATCATAAAGAGATAATTCAGATTTAGCAGGTAAATTGAGTTTTAATAGAAGTGCTAATGATTGACCAATGCCACCTGCAGCACCTAAAAGAGCGACTTTTTTACACATAAATTTCTCCTAATAAGTTATGGAAGTTTAGACCAATTTAGTGTAAGGCAAATTTTTTGGGGATTCAAATAGCAAATCTCATTTTTGAGACATAGAGCAAATTTTTTATTTGATTTTCACTTGGTTTGTTGATTTATTTGCATAGATAAGCAAGAATGATGAATAATTTTAGCTTTTTTATGAATAAGAGAATGATTGTGGATAAGGTAGATAATTTATCAGAAGCGTTTAAATCGCTGTTGCGAGAAGAAAAATTCAGCTCACAAAGTGAAATTGTAGCCGCATTACAAGAAATGGGGTTTGAGAACATTAACCAATCTAAAGTTTCTCGAATGTTGTCTAAATTTGGAGCAGTTAGAACGCGTAATACTAAAATGGAAATGGTCTATCAACTGCCTGTAGAATTAAGCGTGCCAACAACATCAAGCCCACTCAAAAATTTAGTAATAGACATTGACTACAATGATGCCTTAATTGTGGTGAGAACCAGTCCGGGAGCCGCTCAACTGATTGCTCGCTTACTGGATTCAATGGGAAAAGCAGAAGGCATTTTAGGGACTATAGCAGGTGATGACACTATTTTTATTACCCCAGTTCGTCAGGTTTTAGTCGAAGATTTAATTAAAAATATCACGGAGCTATTTGAAACATCGTTGTAGGTAGCTAGATTGTAAGCAAAGCAGTAGCGTGGCAAGTTTGCCCTTTCTTTATAAGGAGATAACTTATGAATATTCTTATTACGGGTGGTACGGGCTTTATTGGTACTGAATTAATTAAAAAATTAAAACCTGAAAATCATTACTTCACACTTTTAGTTAGGGATAAAGAAAAGAAAAGTGATGATAAACAGATCACATATTGCTACTCACTTGATGAATTTTCTGATTTAAACAACTTTGATGCGGTTATCAACCTTGCAGGCGAGCCGATTTTTAATAAGCGTTGGACGGAAGAGCAAAAGCGTAAACTTATTGAGAGCCGAGTTAAAGTTACCAATAAACTCAGCGAATTAATTAACGCAAGTAGTAATCCACCCCATACTTTCCTCTCAGCTTCGGCAATCGGCATTTATGGCGATTTGCCAAAATCTGCAAATTTTTACACAGAATCGACCGCTTGTTATCAAGACTGCTTCACGAACTACCTTTGCGAGCAGTGGGAAGCCTCTGCATTAAAAGCCGAAAGCGATAAAACCCGAGTGTGTTTAATTCGCACGGGCACGGTATTTTCGCCAGAGGGCGGAGCATTAAAGAAAATTTTACCGATTTATAAATGTGGATTAGGCGGAAAACTTGGTTCGGGCAAACAGTATTGGGCGTGGATTAGTCGCCGAGATCACGTACAAGCGGTCATTTTTTTGCTAAAAAATGCAAATTGTTCAGGAGCTTATAATTTTGTGGCACCAAATCCAGTCAGAAATGAGGAATTTAATCGTATTTTAGCCAATGCTGTTAATCGCCCTGCTTTCTTTACTGTGCCTGAATTTGCCTTGAAATTAGGCTTAGGAGAACGAGCTTGTTTGGTGTTAGATAACCAGCAACTTGTTCCAGAAAAACTACTCGCAACAGGTTTTGAATTCCAAGATCCAATTTTAACGGAGAACATTTTCTTAAACCCATAATTTAGGCTATAATGCTGTATAAAAGCACAGATTAAGGGCGATTATGGATTTCTCATTATTATTAGATGGTTTAAATGATAAGCAGCGAGAGGCGGTTGCAGCTCCTCTTGGCAATTACTTGGTACTTGCAGGAGCAGGCTCTGGTAAAACACGGGTTTTAACTCACCGTATTGCGTGGTTAATTGGCGTAGAAAATGTGCCAGAATCGAACATTCTCGCCGTTACCTTTACCAATAAAGCCGCAGCAGAAATGCGACACCGTATTGAGCATACCCTTTCCCAATCAGGCGATAATCGCCTGTTTGGTATGTGGGTAGGCACTTTCCACAGCATTGCGAACCGTTTACTGCGTTCTCATTATTTAGATGCCGATTTACCCCAAGATTTCCAAATTATGGATACCGAAGATCAGCAGCGTTTGCTCAAACGCTTGCTGAAACTGCACAATATTGATGAAAAACATTTCCCACCTAAACACGTTGCGTGGTATATCAATGCTCAAAAGGACAAGGGCAAACGAGCCAAAGATATCGAACACCACAACGATCCCAATGAGAAAAAGTTGGTTGAGATCTATCAGATCTACCAAGAGGCGTGCGATCGTGCTGGCTTATTAGATTTTGCCGAGCTGCTTATTCGTGCTTATGAGCTATTCAAACACAAACCTGCGATTTTGCAGCGTTATCAGCAACGCTTTCAACAGATTTTGATCGATGAATTCCAAGACACCAACAACATTCAGTACGATCTTATTCGCTTATTAGCAGGCGATGTCGGCAAAGTAATGATCGTAGGCGATGATGACCAATCGATCTACGGTTGGCGTGGAGCTCAGGTGGAGAATATTCAGCGTTTCTTAAAAGATTATGACAAGGCTCAAACCATTCGTTTGGAACAAAATTATCGCTCAACAGGCAACATTTTAAGCTGTGCCAATGAATTAATTGCTAACAACGACAATCGTTTAGGCAAGAATTTATGGACGGACAGCGGCAATGGCGAGCCTGTGGATATTTACTGTGCTTTCAATGAGTTAGACGAAGCTCGCTTCGTTGCCTCCCAAATCAAACAGTGGAAAGAAGATGAAGGTGATCTAGCTGAATGTGCGGTGCTTTACCGTAGTAACAGCCAATCTCGTGTGATCGAAGAAGCCTTAATTCAAGCCAATATTCCATACCGCATTTATGGCGGTATGCGATTCTTCGAGCGTCAAGAAATTAAAGATGCGTTAGCTTATTTACGCCTAATTGCCAATCGCCAAGACGATGCTGCCTTTGAGCGAGTGATTAACACCCCAACCAGAGGCATTGGCGACAGAACCTTAGACACACTTCGCCAAATTACCCGTAACCGCCAAATTACTTTATGGCAAGCTATTCAAGTGGCGGTTCAGGAAGAACAACTTTCAGGCAGAGCGGCTTCTTCGTTACTCCGATTTGTGGAGTTGATTAATGCTCTAGACCAAGAAACCGAGCAGATGTCTTTAGCCGAACAAACCGATTATGTGATTAAAAAATCGGGCTTGTATGAAATGTATAAGCAAGAAAAAGGAGAGAAAGGCGAAGTTCGCATTGAAAACTTAGAAGAGCTAGTAACTGCTACCAAACAGTTTGTGAAGCCTGATGAAGCAGACGATTTAACCGATCTCACTGCCTTTTTAACTCACGCCTCTCTTGAAGCAGGCGAAGCACAAGCCTCTCAACACGAAGATTATGTGGAGCTTATGACGCTACATTCAGCCAAAGGCTTAGAGTTCCCTCGTGTCTTTATGGTGGGCGTGGAAGAAGGGATTTTCCCAAGTGGAATGAGCTTTGATGAAGGCAGATTGCAAGAAGAACGCCGTTTAGCCTATGTAGGCATTACTCGTGCGAAGAAAAAACTGACCATTAGCTATGCCGAATCTCGCCGTTTATACGGCAAGGAAGAACGCCACGTTCCTTCTCGTTTTATTGCAGAGTTGCCAGAAGAACATATCCGAGAGGTGCGTTTAAGAGGCTCAATTAACCGTGCGGCGAGTTTTAATCAATCTTCCACATTTGCAAAAAATCCGCAAAAAACGACCGCTTCCATTTTGAATGATGATAGCTGGAAAATGGGGCAGAAAGTCAATCACGTCAAATTCGGACAAGGCACGATTATTAATGTGGAAGGCTCGGGAGAGGCAACCCGCTTGCAAGTTGCTTTTATCGGTAACGGCATAAAATGGCTGATTGCAAAAATGGCGAATTTAGAGAAGCTATAAACGAAAAGTCCGGAATTTCTGGACTTTTTCTTTAATCATTAAACGGATTTTTGTTTTAGGATAGTGTAAAGCTGATCTTTTAGATGCAGCTTTTCCTTTTTGAGCGTTTCCACTTCTTCGTGAGTGGCGATCTCAATATTGGCTTCCATATTTTTAATACGCTGATCTAGCTCATTATGTTTGTCAAACAAGCGAGAAAAATGTGCATCGCTTTGTTTTAATTCTGTAATTAAATCACGAAATTCGGGAAACATATTTAACTCCTAGTTGTTGTTTGTCATACTCATAGCAAAATACTAGCATTTTTTCGTGATTTTACGCATAAATCTTTCTGATTTTTTGAACTTGATCACAAAATTTATATCGAAAATTAGTATGTGTGATAACCCTATTTAAGGCTATAATAGCCACCATAACTTTTATCTTTAGGATACCAAATAATGCGTTATAAAGCGGTCTTTTTAACACTGTTCTCTCTACTTTTAGGAACAGCAAATGCAACTTGGAAAAAAATTAACGATGTCAATTATACTTGGGGACCGTTTAATATCTACCACATCACGCTTTTTACTGAAACGGGTAGTTATGCGGAAGGCACACGTCCGTTAATGCTTACCTTGCAATATAAAAAGCCGTGGGAAGGACGCGATTTTGCGGCTTCTTTGCCGAGAACTTGGAATAATTTAGGCATTCAGCTCCCTGAACAGCAAGTTGATGGAGTGATTACTCGCCTGAGAAAAACATTCCCTGATATTAAGCCAGAAGATACCTTGCACTATATTGCTTTAGAAGATCGAGGTTACTTTATTTTAAATGATCGAGTAGTATCTGAGGTTTTTAATAAAGAATTTAGCGATGCGATTGCGGCGATTTGGCTCGACCCTAAAATGGACATTAGCCGCCAATTATTAGATCCGTCATATAAACCAAAAGTGGAAGAACAGGACACGGAACAACCTGCGGAGCAAGTACCAACTGAACAAAACTCTGAACAAGTGAATGCGAAAGAAACAAAGGTTGAAGCTCCGCAAATACAAATAGAGAAGCAAACAGAAGATTTAACGAAAAAAGAGATAGACACTAATGAAGTTAAACTGAATTCTCAAGAAATAGATCTGCCTAAGCAAGAACAAGATACAGCTAATAAAAAAGACGAGAGTAGTCCTGAAAATAAAGCAGAAGAAAAGCCAAGAATGTTTAAGATTGAAAATCCTGAAGTTGTAATTTTACCTATTTATGATGATTTTGTAATGCTACAGAAGCATTACGCTTAATAAACAAGCGGTCGAAAAAATCCGATTTTTTGCAAATTTTTTCTAATTACTATGATTAGAAAATAACGTTAAGTTATTGATATATAAATTTATTTTACTATCGAATTAAGGACTAAACTATGAGCGATTTGCGTCAAGCAGCACTTGATTTCCACGAGTTTCCAAAACCGGGAAAAGTTGAAGTTACTCCAACCAAATCTCTAGCAACTCAGCGAGACTTAGCCCTTGCCTACTCACCGGGCGTAGCTGAGCCTTGTCTGGCAATTGAACAAGATCCATTAGCAGCTTACCGCTATACAGCAAAAGGTAACTTAGTTGCAGTAATCTCAAACGGTACAGCGGTATTGGGCTTAGGTAATATCGGCGCATTGGCAGGTAAGCCTGTGATGGAAGGTAAAGGCGTGCTATTTAAAAAGTTCGCAGGCATTGATGTATTTGATATTGAAATTAATGAAACTGATCCTGAAAAATTGGTGGATATTATCGCCTCACTAGAGCCGACTTTTGGTGGTGTAAATCTTGAAGATATTAAAGCACCAGAGTGTTTCTATATTGAGCAAAAACTGCGTGAGCGAATGAATATTCCTGTTTTCCACGACGATCAACACGGCACGGCAATTATTAGTGCTGCAGCAATCATTAACGCGCTGCGTATTGTAGATAAAAAAATTGAAGATGTTCGTTTAGTGGCATCTGGTGCAGGGGCTGCTTCAATTGCGTGTTTGAACTTGCTCGTTTCACTTGGTATGAAGCGTGAAAACATTGTGGTGTGTGATTCCAAAGGGGTGATTTACCAAGATCGTGATGATTGTATGGACGACACCAAAAAAGCCTATGCCATCATTGATAACGGCTGGCGTACACTAGCTGATGCTATGCCAAATTCAGATATTTTCTTAGGCTGTTCAGCGGCGGGGGCATTAACGCAAGATATGGTTCGCTCAATGGCAGCTCATCCGATTATTCTTGCCCTCGCTAATCCGAACCCTGAAATCACTCCGCCTGAAGCAAAAGCGGCACGCCCTGATGCGATTATCTGTACAGGTCGTTCAGACTATCCAAACCAAGTAAATAACGTACTTTGCTTCCCATTCATTTTCCGTGGAGCATTAGATGTAGGGGCAACCACCATTAATGAAGAGATGAAAATAGCGGCAGTGTATGCTATTGCAGATCTTGCCCTAGCAGAACAAAATGAAGTGGTTACTTCAGCTTACGGCGGCGAAGGGGCAACATTCGGAGCGGATTATATTATTCCTCGCCCATTCGATCCACGCTTAATTGTGCGTATTGCCCCTGCTGTTGCAAAAGCCGCAATGGATTCTGGTGTTGCAACTCGTCCGATTACGGATTGGGAAGGTTATATTGAAAAACTAACTCAATTTGTTTACAAAACAAGCTTATTTATGAAGCCAATTTTCAGCCAAGCGAAAGAAGACAAAAAACGTATTGTGCTTGCTGAAGGCGAAGAAGCTAAAGTGCTTCACGCTACTCAAGAGATTGTTTCAATGGGCTTGGCATATCCGATTTTAATCGGTCGCCCTGCGATTATTGAAGCTAAAATCAGAAAATTAGGCTTATACATTGTAACCGGCAGAGATTTTGAAATCGTCAATAACGAACAAGACGATCGCCACGAACACCTTTGGAAGCGTTACTATGCCTTAATGAGCCGTCGTGGTATCACAGAAGCGATTGCAAAACGAGTAACGACCTCAAATACAACAGTAATTGCTTCATTACTCGTTGAAATGGGCTATGCAGACGGTTTAGTGTGTGGATTGTTTGGTTCATATAGCCGCCATTTAGAAGCTATTAAAGATATTATCGGCATTAAAGAAGGCGTGAAAGTACCAGCTGCACTCAACAGCCTTGTGTTACCAACGGGGAATGTGTTCTTAACAGATACCTATGTAAATGCCGAGCCAACGGCTGAAGAGTTAGCGGAAATCACGCTAATGGCAGCTGAGGAGATAAAACATTTCGGTATTGATCCAGCGGTTGCATTACTTTCACATTCAAACTTTGGCTCTAATAACTATCTTGGTGCGCCGAAAATGCGTGAAACCTTACGCATTGTGCAAGAACGTGATCCTAGCTTAAATATTGATGGCGAAATGCACGGCGACTTAGCTCTTAATGAAGAGTTACGTTTAGCTCATATGCCAGATACCACCTTAAAAGGTTCGGCAAACTTATTAGTTATGCCAAATGTGGAATCCGCTCGCATCAGCTATAACCTACTGCGTGCAACCACAACGGCTATCACAGTTGGCCCAATCCTAATGGGGGTGAAAAAATCAGCTCATATTTTAACGCCTGTGGCTTCTGTTCGCCGTATTATCAATATGGTAGCGTTTGCAGCGGTAAAAGCTCAAACGCAAGCTTAAAATCTACAAGCGGTCAAAAATCTGCAAAAAAATGCAAAAATTTGACCGCTTGTAACAATAATAAAAAAATCTGCACTTTAAACAATAAGGTGCAGATTTTTTATATTAAATTAGAGTAGGATTTTTTCTAACTCAGCACTCACTTCTTCAACAGGTTTTGTACCGTCTAAACGCTCATAACGAGTGTTACCTGCTTCCGCTTCTGCGGTGTAATAAGCAATTAATGGTTTAGTTTGTTTGTGATAAATCGCTAAACGCTCTAATACTGTCTCTGCTTTATCATCTGGACGGATAATTAAATCTTCACCTGTTACGTCATCTTTACCTTCTACTTTTGGCGGGTTATAAACCACGTGGTAAGTACGACCAGAAGGTTGATGCACTCGACGACCGCTCATACGCTCAACAATTACTTCATCAGCCACATCAAACTCAAGCACTAAATCAATTTTTACGCCTGATTCTTTTAATGCGTCCGCTTGCGGAATAGTGCGAGGGAAACCATCTAATAAGAAACCTTTTGCACAGTCTGGTTGTGCAATACGATCTTTTACTAAAGCAACGGTTAATTCATCTGGCACTAACTTACCTTCGTCCATTAACGCTTTTGCTTGTTTACCAAGCTCAGTGCCTTCTTTAATTGCCGCACGGAACATATCTCCGGTTGAAATTTGCGGAATACCGAATTTGTTCATAATAAACTGAGCTTGAGTACCTTTGCCTGCACCCGGTGCGCCTAATAAAATTACTTTCATCTGAAACCTCAATAAACTAAAAAATAGAATAAATAACTTAGGCAGTAACCTTACCGATTACTGCCTAAAATTGCAAATTTTTTTAATTTTTTGACCGCTTGTTATACGGAATTAGAATTCATAGCGTAAATTTAAGCGTGTATAGAATGGCTCACCGTAGCTATATTGGCTAAAGCTGAGGGCGTTACGATATTTTTTATCGAATAAGTTATCAATGTTAAGCTGTGCTGAGAAGTTGTCATTAAATTGATAACGAGCCATCAAATTCACTAAAGTGTAAGCTTTTTGACCATATTCGCCATAAGTAGCGTGTTTGGTATAAATTCTGCTTTGCCAGTTTACACCTGCTCCTACCGTTAAACCTTGCACTAAACGGTTCATATCGTAAGTTGCAAAGAATTTAAATTGTTTGCGTGGTTGAGTTGTGTTAATTGGGTTACCTGAAGCATCATCGCCTTTCCACTGAGTATATCCTGCACTGAGTTTTAATTTTTCAGTTACATTTCCAGATGCTTCTACTTCAAAGCCTCGAACTTTCGCGCCTTTGGAGGCTGTGTAGTAGGCTAATAATGTATTAGGGTTAATACCGGCAGATTGAGCTAGATTATCTTGTCTTGTTTCAAATACGCTAATTTGAGTTTGCAAGTTGTCATTGAAATAACTCCCTTTCCAACCTGCTTCGTAGGTTTCGCCCGTAACAGGAGAGAGTAGTTTGTTATTGATGTCCACTTGACTTTGTGGTTTGAAAATATCGGTATAACTTACATAAACGGTATTTTGTGGATTAATATCAAAGGTTAATCCTGCATAAGGTGTCCAAACATCGTTAGCGTGGAAGTTTTGTGTTGAACCATAGAAAGTGCCTTCTGTGCGGTACGATGAAATACGAGAACCTAGAAGCATAGACAGCCTATTCGTAAGACGTAAACGAGTAGAAGCATACACCCCGAACTCTTTTAAGTTTTGGTAGTATTTTTCAGACATACTTCCCCAGTTTGGTCTAGCATAAATGCCATTCCAATTATTAAAGTCGAAAGCTCCGTCAAAGGTGCTGTTATCGGCAGCGTAGGAATTACGATGTGCTCGATTGTATTGAATACCAATTGCCGCATCGTGTTCTAATCCCCAAGCAGAGAATGAGCCAGTCAGATCGAGCTGCACGTTAGATTGCGTATTATCATTTTTAAATTTGCCCGGCCAAGGCGACCAGCCTAATCCATCTTGGCGATTGAGTGATGAGCCGCTGAAATAGAAAAGTTCCGAATTATGTTTGCCTACACGGTAATTGCCTTTTAATGCAAGTTCCCATTTTTCGCCTAGTTTTTGTGTAATATCGGCAAAATAGTTTACGGATTCATTATCCCAGTAAGCCCATTCTGGGCTGGCATTTTTGCTTCTGCTCCAGTTAGTTTCACCACCATCGCTATAGAATGCGGGTAAACCACCCCAAAGTGCTGCATCACGTTTTTCTTTTTGATAACTTACACCTAACCCAAGTTTGGTAGTGTCAGTTAAGTCTGCTTCAATATTGCCATAAAGCGTGGTGTAACGTTCTTTTTCATTTTTAATGAACGTATTACCGTTTTTATGCTCTGCAATAAAGCGGCCTCTTACTGATCCTGAATTATTCAATGCTTGGCTATGGTCAATCATTGTATTGAAATCAGCATAACGCCCGATTCCAGCTTCTAAAATAGTATAACGGGAAGTGCTATTGGCTCGTTTACGAACAAGATTAACACTTGCAGAGGGATCGCCCGCCCCAGTAGTTAAGCCTGTAGCACCACGCACAACTTCTACTCGGTCGTATAACACGCTGTTGCCTGTATTTTCGCCCGTTGTCCATTGGTTATTTACTTTGAGATCCATACCATCTACCTTGACTTTATCAATCCCAAAACCACGAGCACTGAAAGAATAGCGTCCTCTGTCAAGCAAAGAAACAGAAACACCGTGAGTTGCTTCAAGTGCTTTGGCAATCGTATTAAGATTTTGATCTCTGATTTGTTGATGCGTTACAGCCGTTACGCTTTGTGGCGTGTCTTTCGCACTCAATCCCATTCCATTAGAGCCTTTGGCTTTTTTCTGTGCATAACGTCCAGTTTCTTCCGATGAGGCATTTGGCGTTTCGGCGCTTACTTCAACGGTATTAAGATGAGTAACTGTTTCAGCATAAGCTGTTGAGATAAACCCTATACTAGAACCGTATAAGGCAAGTTTTATCGCTTTAGATAGCGTGTTCATAATTTCTCCTAAGTAATGAATAAAAAATTATTTATGTTGTTTGAGTAACAGTAAGAAATAGATACCCCCGAGAATAGAGGCAATAATGCCTGCCCCAATCTCATAAGGGAAAATTAGATAACGCCCGAGCCAATCGGCAATGAGCATTAGCATTGCCCCTAATAATGCCGATATAGGGATCTGTTTCTCCGGTGTAATTGCACCTAAATGTTTAGCTAAATGAGGGGTCATTAGCCCAATGAAGCTCATTGGCCCTATAGCAAGCGTAGAGGCGGCACTCATTAGGGCGATTAAAAGTAATACAATCATCTGCACCTTTTTAACCTCTAACCCTAAGTGGAGAGAAACGGTTTCGCCAAGTGAGATCAAGCGTAAAGGTTTGATAAACAGTAAAGTGGCACTGATAAGCAGGATTGCAACAGATAATAAAATCCAAACTGTATTCGGATTAGCGTAATAGGTTGAGCCAGACAGCCAACTAATAACTGCCGTTAAACGAGGGCTGCCGCTTAGTTGAATAATAGCCATTAAGCCACTGACTAAAGCTCCAATAGCAACACCTGTAATCATTAACGCTGATGGTTGTAATTTACGAGAGAGCCACATAATAAGAGCGAGAACAGTCAAACTCCCTAATACACCAAATAACAAGAAGCCAATGCTAGATAATGTTGGGAAAAGTAAGAATGACAGTACTGCAGCAATAGTTGCCCCTGAACTCACGCCTAATACTTCAGGGCTTGCCATTGGGTTTCTCGTTAAGATTTGTAATAGGCTACCACTTACCGCAAGCATTGCCCCTGTTGCTATCGCACTTAGACTACGAGGCAAGCGGTAGGAACTCATCAGGTTTTCATCAATGCTAATAGCCCAGCCATTCATTGTTGGAGCAATGATTTGTAATAGACAAAATAGGATAACTCCAGCGCATAACAACAATATTGGCAGTTTCCACGAATTGAGGCGTTTAACGGGGAAGTATGCTGTATTGCTTGCTTCAAATTGTGCTTTACGTTGGCGTAATACCAAGAAAATTAATAATGGTGCGCCTAGTGTTGCGGTAAATGCACCAACAGGTAGTAGAGTGTCGTAAATTCTGCTAACAATGCCGATGAGATTATTGGTAAAAAAGAGTAAAAATCCGCCCGCTAGAAAAGCAATCAAGAGGCGAAGTAATAAATGTCGTATTTTGGCAAAATGAGCCAAACTTGCACCTGCAAATCCAATAAAGCCAATTACACCTATTTTGCTTACAACCAATGCTGTAATGGCGGCACAAACAAAAATAACTAAGTAGCGTAGTAAATTAACAGGCGCGCCTAAGCGACGAGCTTGTTCATCATCTAAACTTAAAATTGTGAGTGGACGAGAGAGTAAGACAAAGATAAAAAATGCAACTACTACCGTTATCGCTAAGGTAATAGAAGTTGCCCAACCATCTTGTAAAAGTGAGCCACTTCCCCAAACCATCACGCCAAATAAAAAATCAAAGTAGAAAAGGGTCAGTAAAGAGGCAATAGCTCCAAACAAAATATTAACAATCAATCCCCCTAAAATAAGGGTAAGGGGATTGAGCTTAGAGGCTTTAGCAATAAATAAAACCAGTACGATAGCAGCTAAAGAGCCAAGTAACGCAATCCAGAAACTAGAAAAAAGCTCGGCGGCTGGGAAAAAGATAACCGCAATCATCAATGCAAGTTGAGCCCCGCTACTGACGGCAAGTGTGCTATCTGACGCTAAATTATTTCTGACAATATGTTGTAAGCCACTGCTGGCTATAGCCAATAAACCGCCTGCTAAAAATGACGTTGTCATTTCAGGTAAAAGAGCTGCTTTTACCGCAGCTTGATTAATCGGCAATAAATCAACATTTATGAGTAGCAACTGCCATTCCCACTCCCAGACCATATTTAAACGGATAACAGCTGTTACTAAGGATAAAAGAATACAGCCAATCAATAAGAATGATGATTTCATTACTCTTTTTCTCCTTGTGTCATTGCATTGTGTAAAAACTCAGCAAAGTGCGAGATGGAATCAGCCCCACCAAAGAGCCAAACAGGCGGTAATACTTTCATACAACGGTTTTTACCAAATCCTAAACGTTGCCAAATGTAGCTATTTTCTAAATCTGCTTGCGTCATTTTAGAAAAAGGTGAGATGACAATTAAACAGGTGCGTTCGGGTAATTTAGCTAAATCACTCACAGGAATAAGTTTATTTCCCCAGCGATCTCCCACACCTAAATCAGCTTGTTTTAAGCCCATCAAATCAAAGGCTACACGGAACATTGAATTAGACGCATATATGCGTAACTCTCTCGGAGAGCCAAATTGAACAACAGAGTAGTAATCAATATCTGGATTACTGTTAAGGATTTCTTTCCCCCATTGAGCCAACGTTTGTTCAGTTTTCGTTAAATATGCTTCTGCCGCATTAGGGTTTTTAATCGCTGTTCCAATCATACGAGTGGCTTTTTGGTAAGTATGCCAATGTTGCTGAGGTTCAGTATTGCCACCATCAAATAGCACGTCTATTTGTGGAATTTCTTTCGGGTAAACAGAAGCCAAGTGAGCGTAGAAAAAGTTTGATAGCACCAATTCAACAGGAAGCTGTGCTAATAATTCGCGATTAGGCTGATAACGCGCTCCAATATCTAACACGCTATTAGGCTGAATAGGGCGGTGCGACCATAGCGGATAAATTCGCTTATCCCCCATCGCAATGGGCGGATTTCCCATTTCAGTAAGGGCAGAGGCAATAGACCAATCTGGTGTAAAAATATTAGGTTGAGCAAATGCGGTAGAAATTTGCAAAATAAAGAGAAAAATGAACCGCTTGTATTGCCTAAACATCATAATACCGCCACTTTATGTAAGCCCGCAGGGTGGTTAAACAAGTGCAGTTTTAGCCCGAAGATCTCAAGTAATTTCTGTTCTTGCATAATTTCATCAACAGAACCTTGAATACAGAGTTCGCCTTGCTTTAACGCAATAATTTCATCACAAAATTGGGAGGCAAGATTAATGTCGTGAATAATGATAATGACTGTTAAGCCTTGTTCATTCACTAACTTACGAATAAGCTGCATTACTTCAACTTGATAAACAATATCAAGGGCAGCCAATGGCTCATCTAGCAGTAAATAGGGGGGTTGTTGGGCTAAGCACATAGCAAGCCAAACTCGTTGTTTTTCTCCGCCTGATAGACTATTTACAGGCTGTTTAGCAAACTGAGTAACGGAGGTGCTTTTCATTGCTTGTTCAACAATTTGAACATCAAGCTCTGTTGGTTTGTGTAGCCATTTTTGGTATGGAAATCGCCCTAAAGCAACCAGTTCCTGCACTAAGAAATCCGCCGCTTCAGGTAAACGTTGTGGTAAATAGGCAATATGTTTTGCCGCTTCTTTGGTAGAAAGCTGATGAAGTGGTAATCCATCGACTAAAATTGAACCGCTGGTAGGTGTTATATCTCCGCTTAGTAAACGCATTAACGTTGATTTACCCGAGCCGTTATGGCCTATTACGCCATATAAACGCCCCTTGCTTAAATTGAGGGAAATATTGCTTAGCAGTTTACGGTTTTGTTCAACAGAGTAGCTAATGGAATTTATTTGAATCATAGTGTTGTGTTTTAAGAGCATAAAAAAGGTGGGATTACCTCACCAAATCAATCAAAATGAAAATGAGTAGATGAAAATCTATTATGAAAACGGTGCTAAATATATTTTTATTATAAATGGAAGTCAATATCATTTAGTTTTAGATGAGGGTAAATTTTAGGATAAATAAAAAATAACCGACTAAATTACTAGGTAATTCAATCGGTTGTAAGTGGTCGGATATTTAATAAAAAATCTTATTTTTATGAATAGCTATTCAGCTTGTCCCCAAGGCGCAACCTTAAACAACATCAGCATTCCCGGAATACCGATAAAGAAACAGAGCCAGAAGAATTGGTAATAGCCCATCATTTCCACTAAATGCCCGGTGTATGCCCCTAACATTTTGCTTGGTAGGGCAGCAAGGCTGGTGAAAATGGCGAGCTGCATTGCAGTGTAAGCGGGATTAGTTTCACGAGCCATAAAGGCAACGAAAGCCGCTGTGCCTAAACCCACGCCCAGATATTCACCTGTCATTACTAAACCTAGTTTCCAAAGCTCGGCAGCACCAATAGTTTCTGTTGGAAAATGCCCAAAGCTGGCAAGATAAGCAAAGCCTAAAATGGTTACTAATTGAACTAAGCCAAATAACCACAATGCACGGTTTACGCCTAATTTCAACATCGCAATACCGCCGATAATGCCGCCGCCAACGCTACACCAAAGTGAGGTCATTTTCACAATGCCTGCAATATGTGATTTGGTAAAACCCATATCTAAAATAAATTTAGTTTGCAATGTGGTGGCGAGAGAATCACCCAATTTATAGAGGAAAATAAACAGAATTAACCCGATAGCCCCAGCCACACCTTTACGAGTAAAAAACTCCTTGAATGGATCCACAAACGCCATATAAAACGGCTTGGAACGGTCAATTGGTTTATGGTTAGGCTCAGCTGCGATGAGCGTAACAAATAAACAAGGTACTAAAAAAGCTGAAGTAATCAGGAAAACCGTATCCCAAGCGTAGTGATCCGCTAAAAACAGCGATAAGCCACCGGGAATTAAACCTGCAATACGGTAAGCATTAACGTGAATGGAGTTACCTAAACCTAGTTCTTTATCCGATAAAATCTCACGGCGGAAAGCATCCACCACAATATCTTGGGTGGCAGAAAGAAACGCCAATAGCACTGAAAGAGTAACAATAATCGAAATATCTTTGACTGGGTCAAACAAGCCGAAACTGGCTAAAATCACTAAAAGCCCGATTTGAGAAATAAAAATCCAGCTTCTACGTCTGCCCAAAAATGGCGGAAAATAGCGGTCTAACAACGCAGCCCATAAGAATTTCCAAGTGTAGGGAAGAGAGGTTAGCGTAAATGCTGCGATGGTTTTAATATCCAAATTTGCACTGGTTAACCACGCAGGCATTAGCTGAATTAATACAAATAACGGCAAACCAGAACAAAAACCCGTATAGATACAAAGGAGCATATTTTTTGTGAAAATTTGCTGCCAAATAGAGAGTTTTTGAACGTTATTTTCAGGCGTGTAAGCGGTCATATTTTTCCTAAATTTTGCAAAGTGAGATGCAGAGAAGCTAATCGTAGCCAGCTTTCATAAAGCGTTAAATCTAACCTACAAGTTATTTTGCTTTTCTTCAGCTATCCAAATTTGCCCATTTTTTAATAATAAATAGACTTTATTAGCATAGGCTTTGGTTTGTTTGATCTCAGCCGGCAGGACCATTGGTAATTCTGTGATGTTACCTGTTTTACCTAGTACAATCAATTGTTGATATCCTGCTTTGGGGATAATTGCAAAATGGTCTGTTGCTGCAGCTAAATTGGTTTCATAGTCACCATAGCGGTGGTTGCTTAAGCCGGAGGTAATAAAACGTTCGGTTAAGCGGTTGCCCTTGAGGCTGTATTCGACCAAATTACCTTTTAAATGCGGCATTTGGATGGCATAGAGCTTATTGTTAAAGCTAAATGGCGATTGCCAACGGTTAGTTGGCAGAGACTCACTTTCTATTTCTATCAATAATTTGCCTTCTTTAAGGCTAATTACAGCGGTACTGGCTCCATTACCATCGCCAGCTATTACGGAAATCAATTTGGTTTTTCCATTTTCCGTTAAAGTCGCAAAACGATTTGCCTCAAAAACTCGCCCTTTCTGAGTTAGTTTTTCTGCTAATGGTTTAAGGGTATGGCGTTCTAGGAATTGAATTTCTCCTGCCTCTATATCATCGCCTAATACACCGTGTTGATAGGTGGCATCATCAGGCTTTGCAAGTACAGCAATATGCCCTTGGTTAGGTGTTTCAGAATCAAAATCAATTTGCAGAGGGTGAGTATCAGGCAAGACTTCGGTTTCTGCGCTGGCAGTAATAGTTACTTGGTTTCCTTGCGTTTCAATTCTAGCTAACATAAATTGCCCGTGTTGTTTAGTTACAGCAATGGTAGCAAAATTAAGAGAAACCATTGTTGCTTTTGGAGCAAGTGGAATATCGGAAGTATAGATTTTATCTGCCGTCCACAACATAAAATATCCGTTCTTATCCGCTAACGCAATTCGTTGGTGCTGGGCTTTGGGTTCAATCTCAGTTGAAACGCCATCTGCTAATTTTTGAGCTTGATTAACCATCTTCCATAGTTCATTTTGACGATTAATAAAGATTAATTCGCCTTGTTCTGAGAGATCAAATTGGCTCACTTTCCCGATTTCAGTGAGAGCCAGCGGAGAAAGCTGAACTTCGGCGAATAGCGAAGCCGAGAAAAAGCTCAAGATTAATGGGATAGATTTTTTCATCAGGATTACCTAAAAGAGAATATTAAAATGATAAAGGGAGATATTATCTCCCTTTGTGTTTTAACCTTTATATCCATTCGGATTATTCTTTTGCCAATTCCAAGTGTCTTTCATCATTTGCTCTAAGCCACGCTCGGTTTTCCAGCCGAGTTGTTCGAGGGCTTTTTGAGGAGCAGAGTAGCAAACGGCAATATCGCCCGGGCGGCGGTCGGTAATTTTATATGGAATAGTAATACCATTTGCGTTTTCAAATGCTTTTACCATATCTAATACGGAATAGCCTGTGCCTGTGCCTAAATTATAGATGTGGAAACCAGCATCGCCTTGGTGTTTTTCTAATGCTTTTAAGTGCCCGATAGCTAAATCAACAACGTGAATATAATCACGCACGCCTGTACCATCGTGAGTAGAATAATCGCCACCAAAGACAGAAAGTTGTGGTAATTTACCCACTGCAACTTGGCTGATAAATGGCATTAGGTTATTTGGAATGCCGTTCGGATCTTCGCCAATTAAGCCGCTTTCGTGAGCCCCAACAGGGTTAAAATAACGTAATACTACCGCACTTAATTGTGGGAAGGCTTTAACGGTATCTTCAAGAATGCGTTCCACCATATATTTTGATGTGCCGTAAGGGTTAGTTGTGCCGCCTACAGGGCAAGATTCCACAATTGGAATGATTTGAGGATCTCCATAAACGGTTGCAGACGAGCTAAACACAATCGTATTCACGTTTGCTTTTAGCATTTCTTCTACTAAAACAATCGATCCCGTCACATTGTTTTGATAGTAACGTAGTGGCTCTCTCACGCTTTCGCCTACCGCTTTTAAGCCTGCAAAGTGAATTACCGATTCAATTTGATTTTCCGCGAAAATCTTGCGTAACATATCGCGATCTAAAATATCGCCTTGATAGAATCTTACGCTTTTACCCGTAATCTGTTTTACACGTTCAAGCGAAACCTCAGAGGAGTTAGAGAGATTGTCTAACACCACAATTTCACGGTTTTCGTTTAATAACTCAACTAAGGTATGAGAACCGATGTACCCCGCACCGCCTGTTACTAAAATTGCCATTTTGTGTTCCTTTTTGCAAAGTTTGTTACGAAAGTTACCGCTTGCATTCTAGACGTTTTTTACTATTTTGACGAATATTAATGCTGTGTTAGTTCAATAAAATCTTGCTCAGTTAAAATCTGAATACCCAATTCTTGGGCTTTAGCTAGTTTTGAGCCTGCTTTTTCGCCTGCGATGAGATAGTCGGTTTTGCTTGAAACCGAGCCTGATACTTTGCAGCCTAGACTTTGTAATAAGGCTTTGGCTTCATCACGGGTCAGCTGAGTAAGCGTGCCTGTTAATACCACGTTTTTGTCTTTTAGTGGATTATCGGCAATTTCAGTTTTAACCACGTTTTCCCAGCGTACGCCTTGAGCAATTAAATCTTCCACTACTTCCACATTATGCGGCTCTTGCCAGAAGCTCACAATACGGTTTGCCACCACTTCGCCCACATCTTGTACCTCTTTTAATTGCTCAAAGTTGGCTTGGCGGATTGCTTCTAAACTGCCAAAGTGGTTCGCTAAGTTGAGAGCGGTTGCCTCGCCCACTTCACGAATACCTAGTGAGAATAAAAAGCGAGGAAGGGTAGTATTTTTCGCTTTTTCGATGCTATTTAGTGCATTTTGAGCTGATTTTTCGCCCATTCTCTCAAGTCGCATTAAGGTTGTGTGATCGAGCTTGAATAGATCGGCTGGCGTTTTAATTAACTCACGAGACATTAACTGTTCAATCAGTTTCTCGCCCACGCCGTCAATATCCATTGCTTTGCGAGAAACGAAATGTTTCAATGCCTCTTTACGCTGAGCCCCACAGAATAAACCGCCCGTACAACGAGCCACCGCCTCGCCTTCTACCCGAACAACCGCAGAGTTACAGATAGGACAAGCGGTCGGAAATTCAATTTTTTTTGCATTTTCAGGTCGGCGTTCAGCAACCACCCCTGTAATTTGTGGGATCACATCACCTGCACGGCGAATAATCACAGTATCGCCAATGACAATACCTAAACGTTCAATTTCATCGCCATTGTGGAGCGTGGCATTACTTACTGTTACGCCTGCCACAAATACAGGCTCTAATTTAGCCACAGGCGTGATTGCCCCTGTTCGTCCAACTTGAAACTCGACATCTTTTAAAACCGTCATCTGCTCTTGAGCAGGGAATTTATAAGCAATCGCCCAACGGGGAGAACGGGAGATAAAACCAAGAGGTTCTTGTAAGGCGATATCATTGACTTTTAACACTGTGCCATCAATATCATAGCCTAGCGTTGGGCGTTTAGCTTGAATGTCGGCATAATAAGCTAAGAGTTCCGCTTTGCCTTGAGCTAATCGGATTTCATTATTGACGGGAATGCCAAACGATTTCAGCCATTGCAAACGCTCAAACTGAGTGTTTGGTAATTCATCATCACTTTCATAAACACCAATGCCATAAGCATTTAGCACAAGTGGGCGTTGGCGAGTAATTTTCGGATCTAACTGGCGTAACGACCCAGCAGCCGCATTACGAGGGTTAGCAAAAACTTTCTCACCTTTGGCTAAGGCTTTTTCATTTAACTCATTGAAACCAACTTGGGGCATAAACACTTCGCCACGAATTTCTAAGCGAGCTGGTGGATTAAGCGTATTGAGTTTTAACGGAACATTACGAATGGTGCGGATATTTGCCGTAATGTCTTCGCCTGTTGTGCCATCGCCTCGAGTTGCCGCACGGGTAAGCAAGCCATTTTCATACAAAATACTCACGGCTAGGCCGTCTAATTTTGGCTCGCAGCAGAAGACTAATTCGTTTGGATTAGCCGTAATATAGCTCTCCATTCGGCGTAAAAAACCGTCTAAATCTTCATCGCCAAAGGCATTATCTAACGAAAGCATTGGGATTTCGTGCGTAACTTGAGCAAAACCAGCTAATGGTTTTGCACCCACTCGTTGCGTTGGAGAATCGGCGGTAATCAGCTCTGGGTGTTGCCATTCAATATTTTTCAGCTCGTTCATTAAGCGATCATATTCTGCATCTGGCACACTTGGATTATCTAAAACGTGATATTCAAATTCGTATTGACGTAATTTTTGGTGAAGTTGTTCGATTTGTTCAACTAACGTTGGCGTTGTATCTTCTTCAAATAAAGAGCCTTGACTAAATAAAGACATTGGTAAAATTCTCTACAAAAAAGACCGCTTGTAACAAGCGGTCGGAAAAACAATTATTTTTGCAATTAGTGCATTACTTGTTGCATATAACGTTGGCGAGATTCTTCGCTAAATGGCTGCTGAGCATCGTCATATAAATAACCGCCGAGCGATGATGCCAAGTGTTCCGCATTGCTTAGTAATAATTTCATATTCACAATATCATTGCCTTCAGTTGGTAATTGCATAAATAGCACCAAGCCTGCGGTCGAGAAGTTAGCAATATTGTGTAAATCAAATGTACCCGGGTTCATTAAGTTTGCTGCACTGAAAATAATCGGGCTGAGCGAATCGTCAATGTGTTGATGGCGGTGGAAAATTTGGTGTTCGCCAAAACGCAATCCAACTTCTTCCAAGTAGTGAACCACATAGTCGCCACGAAATAGCTCATTTTGCGGTGCATAAACATAGAGCGTTACAAATGGATTTTCTTCTTCTGTTGCTTGCACTGCATCGGTTTGTTCTACCGCTGAAACTTGAGCTTCTTCCTCAGGCACAAGTTCAGGGGTTATTGAGACATTAATCGTTGGGTTCGCAAAATCAGGCGTATTTTGAATATGTTGCTGATTAGAAATTTGCTGACCATAAGTACTACCGGCAGGTTCTGCCATAAGTTGCTGGATAGGCTGCTGAAAAGGCTGTACGGGCTGAATTTGAGGCTCTCCCGGTAAGCTGATTTTGATATTTTGCAATGAGCTTTCCACTTCCTGTTGGATTTGTTGTGGATTTTCTTCTGGCACAGACATTGCTTGATATTCATTCGCTTGTGGTTGCAATGAAGCAGGAATAGGGCTATTTAGCTCATTACTTGGTGGAGGCACAACAACAGGTCTACTTGAAAATGTATTTGAGAAAATGTTCGATTTTTCACGGCGGGCAGACCAAATACTAAAGCCGATTAAGATCGCAATCAATAATCCGGCTAGAATAAAGAAAATAATATGTAGTTCCATTGTGTCCTCTTTATTTTAAATAATTAGTAAAAAATACATTTTCATATTTGCGAAAATAATGTGCGTAGCTTACCATATTCTAACAAATTTTTGATAAAAAATAAGGAATGATTATGTCTTCTGCTTTTTCACAGCCACAAACCCAAGTAGGGCTTGGTTTCCACTACTTTATTTATGGCTGGAAGTTGTTACTACAACGTGAATTTTTACCCTTTGTAATTTTTCCGATTTTGATTAATACGGTGCTAATGGTGGGGTTAATATGGGCATTTTTTGCCAATATTGGGGGCTTATTGGCAATGTTATTACCTGCTTGGCTGGATTGGCTAAGTTTTATTTTAATTCCGCTGATTTTTTTAATGATTTTAGTTGGATTTTATTTTGCCTTTACCACATTGGCAAACTTCATAGCAGCTCCTTTTAACGGTTTACTGGCTGAAAAAGTAGAGCTGCAACTTACGGGCGAGCCATTGGGCGATATGTCTTTCGGAGCAATGCTAAAAGATGTGCCACGAATGCTAAAACGTGAATGGCAAAAAATGATGTACAGCATTCCAAGATTAATTGCCCTTTTTGTGCTTGGATTTTTGCCTGTGGTAGGGCAAACCATTGTGCCTATTCTTACCTTTATGTTTGGGGCGTGGTTGATTGCAATTCAGTATTGCGACTATCCGTTTGATAACCACAAAATCAGCTTTCAACGTATGAGAAATGCACTTGCACAATATCGTACCCTTAATTTTACCTTCGGTGCGTTAGTGAGCCTATTTACGATGATCCCATTTGTGAATTTAGTGGTAATGCCTGTGGCAGTTTGTGGAGCAACGGCGTTATGGGTAAATGAATATCGCCGTTTCTTCTTAAATAATCAAACAGGCGAGTTTAGCAAAGCCGACTACACTTTTAAACGCTCAGGAACGGCAGTCAGTACAGAAACTCGTTCAGGCGAGGTAAGTGCAGAGGTGAGAAAAGGCGATATTCAGCCTAAGTAAAATTCCCTTTACTTAATTTTGCTTTTTTGGTTTTTATGCTCTATGATTTGAAATGTATTTTTTACATCGGAGGCAGGTATGCACGACTCATCATTTTCAACAAAATTAAAACAAGAATTTTTTGGTGGCTGGACTAAATTTGAAGCGGGGTGGTTATTAACTTTCCTTGCGATACAAATTGCCATTTTTATTTATCAACCAGATAGCTGGATTGCCACCATTGCAGCAATCACTGGTATCTTGTGTGTTGTTTTTGTGGGTAAAGGGAAAATCAGCAACTACTTTTTCGGCTTAATCTCTGTTTCTCTTTATGCTTATATTTCATATACTTTTCAGCTTTATGGAGAAATGATGCTAAATTTACTGGTTTATGTGCCAGTGCAATTTATCGGCTTCTATTTCTGGCGTAAAAATATGACCAGCCAAAATACGGTAAATAACGCAGGGGTAGAGGAAGTGATTGCAAAAGCCTTAACCGCTAAGCAATGGGGGATTGTGATTATTTCCGCTATTGTTGGGACTTTCCTGTATGTTGAATTACTGAAATACTTAGATAGTGCTTTACCTGTGCTTGATGGGGCAACGGTAGTGATTTCAATCGTGGCTCAAATCTTAATGGTGCTACGTTACCGTGAACAATGGGCATTGTGGATTATCGTGAATATTATGACGATTTCACTTTGGGCGGCAATGTACTTCCAAAACGGCGAAACCAGCTTGCCATTGTTAGTGATGTATGTGATGTACCTGTGTAACTCCATTTACGGTTATTACAACTGGATTAAACTACATAGAAATCATCAGAAAGAGATTAGATGATGAAATACAAGCGGTTGTTTTTTGGTAAAAATTTACGAAAAAACAACCGCTTGTTACACTATTTCTTGCGAATGGCGTTGATGTCCGTAAGCAATTTTTGGATATCAGAGTTTGCAAAAATCTGATCGGTTGTTGCGGATAATTTTCTTCGCCAGTTTGGATACTCTGTACTTGTTCCCGGAATGTTCACAGGCTCTAACATATTCAGCCAATCTTCGGGCTGCGTGCCAAATAATGCACTGTTGGTGTGAGCCACATAGCGTTGTAATTGATGAGTAAATTTCATTGTTACCCCCACTTCATTCGGCTCAAGTTCCATTATCTTTTCCACTGCGGTGCGGATATTTAAACGGTCATAAGAGCGATCTTCTTTCAGCTTTCTCACCACTGCTTTACTTGGGTAAGTATCAAATTTTTCGCCTAACTCAAAATCATAACCTTTCCAATAGCCTTGAATAGTGGGTAAATCGTGCGTGCTAAGGGTAGTCATTGCTTGATAAGGGTAATCTTCCAGCGGTTTGACAGCATTTTCTGCTTTTTCAAAATAGAAAATGTTATAAGCAAAAATGCCTTTTTGCTCAAGAGCCTCTAAAATCCCTTCCGGCACAATGCCTAGTGCTTCAGCAATCACTAAACATTGGTGGCGTTGGCTCTCTAACGCCAAAATGGAAAGCAGAGCATCTAACGGGTAGCGAACATAAATCCCTTCTTTAGCCGATTCGCCATTTGCTACCCACCACATACGGGCAAAGCCAAGAATATGATCGATGCGTAACGCACCACAATATTTCATATTAGCACGCACTAAATCAATAAATGGCTGATAACCACGACTTTGTAAAATATGCGGGTGCATTGGCGAAAGCCCCCAACCTTGTCCATTCGGAGCAAGCATATCAGGCGGTGCTCCGATGGAAGCCTCTTGCACAAATAATGCCTTATCTGCCCACGTTTCTGCTCCATTATTGGTTACGCCCACCGCTAAATCACGGTAGAATCCAATCGGCATATTTAATGATTTGGCGAAACGATCACATTCGGCTAATTGCTGAATAGCGATGAATTGTAGCCACATATAAAAACGGACAAGTTCGGCTTGAGTTTGCTGAAATTCGGCAACTTTAGGCGCGTGATAATCTTGATATTCCTCCGCCCAATCAGCCCAACCACCGTGCTGACCAAGTTGTTCCGAAAAGTGTTGATGTAAGGCATCAAAAGTGGCTTGAATTTTTAACGATTCTCCCGATTGCTCAATAAAATCATCAAATTTTGCTTGGTTTTGGGTTGAAAATTGCTCAAAAGCAAAACGTAATGCGGTTAATTTGAGCTTGGTTACTGCACTATAATCCACATAATCTTTAGCCCTTAAGCTGGCAAGTTGCTGTTGAATATCCGTAGAGTTAAACCATTCTTGGGCTTTTTTTGATTGCTTGAATGCCTCAACGGCGTTGATATCAATATAGAGAATATTTTGCCATAAGCGAGAAGATGGGCTGTAAGGGCTTGCCCCTTCAGGATTAGCTGGAAAGAGAGCGTGAATTGGATTAAGCCCAACAAAATCTGCACCGTAATTGGCAATATTCGCAAGAAATTGCTTTAAATCGCCAAAATCACCCACGCCCCAGTTTTGGGCAGAGCGTAGGGTATAAAGCTGTAAAAACGCTCCCCATAATTTTTTCTGCTGCTGTAATGGAGCAGGTTGGAAAGCTTTTTCAGGAGTAACAATTAGAGAGCAATTTTCCTCTGTATTTGCTATTTTAAGGGAAAGTGTGTGATAGCCCAAAGGAAGATCTTTTGGTAGAGCTAAAATCGCGTCTTCACTTGTTTCAATTTCGCCTGTTAATTGGTCGCCATTTTCAAGTGTGATTGTCCAATGTGCTTTATCACCTGCAAAAGAAAGTGGAATTTCGACCGCTTGTTCCTCCATTGTTTGTGTAATCACTTTTACAAGCGGTAGGATTTTGTTATTTTTTGCAAATCGGGAACGTTATTTAGAATTTGCTCGATTTTTTCAAATACGGCAGGGGTAGCTTGTTCCTTAATGTTAGGGTCGTAGAAGTATTGGGTTATGGTAAGATTTCCCATCTTATTCCTCAGTTATTTATTATTTTTTAATGACTACTCATAGCATAATAAAAATTTGTGAAAGAATAAATCTTAGTGAACTAAAAAAGAATGTTTATAAGATTGTTATTTAATATTTTTTATGCTATTACTTCAACTAATAGAGTATCTTTAATAACTAGAGGAAATTTATGATGAAAATGGCTAAATTTAGTTTAAGTCTTGTTGCTTGTGCAATGATCGCGGCTTGTGGTAGTAGTGGAGGCTCGAGTGAAAAATCGGCTCAACTACCAAGTGTAGGTGTTAATAGCTCTCCATCAACAAATGTAAGTGGAGCGCTGACTACATCACCATATACGGGAAATGTTCTTGTTATTAAAGCCAAAGGCGATGAAGATAGCGTAAGTATTTCAAAATCAAGATTATTGGATCCTAATTTGAATAAAATTAGCGTAGATGGGAAAGATATTCAAATTAACTATCCTGGTATTAGCAGTGGGGGCTGGAGTGATATTTTAGTTCGTGATACAGCATTACATAGCTGTTGTAGTACATATAGCGATGTGAAGTTTGGAGCTTATGAAGGTGGAGAAGATGGCAATGCTTATTTCTTCCATAATGGTAACCCAACCAAAGATATGCCAACAGCAGGTACAGCAAGTTATAGTGGGCATGTAATTATTGCAGGGCAAACAGAACATTTTGAAGATGAAGATTATTTAAAAGGGCATTCACAATTCACAGCAGATTTCTCAAACAAGAAATTATCAGGCACGCTGAATGTTGATACTATGAAGCCAATTAATGTGAATGCAAATATTAGTAATAATAATTTCACAGGAACGGCATCATCAAGTGATTTTGCAAAATCTGCCTCTGTGGATGGTAAATTCTATGGAGATAATGCGAAAGAATTAGGTGGTGTGTTTACTGATAACGAAAGTTGGGCAGGTTCATTTGGCGCTGCTCAAGCTAAGTAATTAAGTAGCTTAAAATATTTAAGGCATATAACAATTATATGCCTTAATTTTTTATCATTTATTTTACTTGCTCTCTCGCAACAGCCCGATAACCAATATCTCTACGGTAGAATTTATCTTGCCATTGAATTTGCTCGGCAAGCTCTAAGGCTTTTTGTTGAGCCTCAAACACGCTGTTTCCTAAAGCGGTGGCACAAAGCACACGCCCGCCATTAGTGAGCAATTTGCCCTCTTTTTGTTCCACGCCGGCTAGGAATACTTTTTTATCTTGCGTAGCAGTTGGAATACCTGTGATTTCATCGCCTTTGCGGTAATCAGCAGGGTAGCCTTCGGCAGCTAACACAATGCCAAGAGCGGCTTGTTCACACCATTTTGATTGAATGGTATCTAATTTGCCCTCACAGGCTTTCAAGCAAAGTTCGACTAAATCTGATTCTAAACGCATCATAATCGGTTGGGTTTCAGGGTCACCAAAGCGGCAGTTAAATTCAATCACTTTCGGCTGACCATTTGGCATAATCATTAAACCTGCATATAAAAAGCCGGTGTAAGGATTATTTTCGCTTGCCATACCACGCACTGTTGGGTAAATAATTTCTTCCATTACACGGTTATGAATTTCAGCGGTTACAACTGGAGCTGGAGAGTAAGCCCCCATTCCGCCTGTGTTCAAGCCTTTATCGCCTTCGCCCACACGTTTATGATCTTGCGAGGTTGCCATTGGCTCAACATGTTCGCCATCAACCATTACGATGAAACTAGCTTCTTCTCCATCTAAAAATTCTTCAATTACTACACGGCTTCCAGCCTCGCCAAAGGCGTTGCCTGAAAGCATATCACACACAGCATCTTCGGCTTCTTGTAATGTCATTGCAACAATCACGCCTTTGCCAGCAGCTAAGCCGTCCGCTTTAATCACAATAGGCGCACCTTTTTCTTTCAGATAAGCAAGGGCAGGTTCAACTTCGGTAAAGTTTTGGTATTCAGCGGTTGGAATATGATGGCGAGCCAAGAAATCTTTGGTAAATGCCTTTGAACCTTCTAATTGTGCGGCAGCTTGGGTTGGTCCGAAAATCGTTAAACCGTTGGCACGAAAAGCATCAGCCACGCCTACAACTAATGGGGCTTCAGGGCCGACAATGGTTAAGCCGATATCGTTTTCTTTGGCAAAAGCGACTAATGCGTTTAAATCTGTACCTGAAATCGCCACATTTTCAATGCCGTTTTCGGTGGCTGTTCCTGCATTACCTGGTGCAACAAAAACCTTGTCTGCTAATGGAGATTGGCGGACTTTCCACGCAAGAGCGTGTTCACGCCCACCATTGCCGATAATTAAAATGTTCATATAATTCCTTGATAAAATGAGAAAGCAAACGTTTGCGTATTGTACTTTATTTATTTGTTTGATGACAAGCGGTCGTTTTTTGCCAAAATTTTGCAAAAAGATGAATTGTTGCTTGCAAAATAGGCTTTTTCCAGTATAATTCCGCCGTTCAGTCACATCCGTTTTTTAATCCTTGCTTCCACAAGTTGGTGACTGGCTAAAGTTGGAGGCTGCTAACCCGTAAGGATAGTCAATGCGTCACTACGAAATCGTTTTTATGGTTCACCCGGACCAAAGCGAACAAGTACCAGCAATGATTGAGCGTTACACAGCATCTGTTAAAGAAGCTGGCGGTCAAGTTCATCGCTTAGAAGATTGGGGTCGTCGTCAATTAGCATACCCAATCAACAAACTTCACAAAGCACATTATGTGTTAATGAATGTAGAAGCACCTCAAAGTGTAATCGACGAGTTAGAAACTAACTTCCGTTATAACGATGCTGTTCTTCGTAACTTAATCGTTCACACTAAAGCGGCAGTAACTGAAGCATCACCAATGGTGAAGGCAAAAGAAAGCAAAGTTGCTGAAGCGGTAGCTGAAGTTGAATCAGAGGAAGCAGGCGAATAATTCGCCGATTGATAATTGTTTAACCTTAAGTGGCACAGTTTCCACAATGGTTAAGCAAAGCCTAAGCCCTCTTGGAGTTCCACATTACAGCTTTTGGTTGGAACATCGTTCAAATCAAATAGAAGTGAATTTAGAACGCCAAGCGTGGTGCAAAATCAAAGTGGTTTTGGCAGGCAGTCAATTTAGTTATTTAACCCAACAAATTAAGCTCGGTAAGCAAGTGAGAGTTAAAGGTTTTATTCATACTCACAAAGACTTTAACGGTTTAAATCAGTTAGTCTTACACACCGAACAGATTGAATTTATAGATCAGGAGAAGCCAAATGGCACGTTATTTCCGTCGTCGTAAGTTCTGCCGTTTCACAGCGGAAAATGTTGTTGAAATCGATTACAAAGATATCGCTACATTAAAGAACTACATTTCTGAAAGCGGCAAGATTGTTCCTAGCCGTATTACTGGTACTCGTGCGAAGTATCAACGTCAATTAGCTCGTGCAATCAAACGCGCTCGCTACCTTGCGTTACTTCCATATACTGATAACCACCAATAATCAGGAGAGAGTACAATGCAAGTTATTTTATTAGATAAAGTTGCTCACTTAGGTTCTGTGGGCGACCAAGTAACCGTTAAATCTGGTTTTGCTCGTAACTTCTTAATCCCACAAGGTAAAGCAGTTATGGCAACTGCAGCAAACATTGCTCACTTTGAAGCTCGTCGTGCTGAATTAGAAGCGAAAGCAGCTGATGCGTTAAACGCAGCTCAAGCTCGTGCAGCTAAAATTGCTGAAATCGCATCTGTATCAGTATCTGCAACAGCAGGTGAGGATGGTCGTTTATTCGGTTCTGTTTCTGCGAAAGATATTGCTGAAGCATTAACAGCAGCTGGTGTTGAAGTGGCTAAATCTGAAGTTCGTTTAGGCGAAGGTCCACTTCGTACAACTGGCGAACACGAAGTTAAAGTACACTTACACCCAGAAGTGAATGCAAAAGTAACTGTAAACGTAGTTGCTGAATAATCAGTAAAGATGTTAAAAAACCCAGCTTATGCTGGGTTTTTTGATTTCTAACTCAGTCAGTTAGTGAAGTTGTTCGGCTTCTCCAGTGGCTTTCGCCCACAAACAATTCCCTTTAGATTTCTTTTCAATGATCTTTAATAAAGCTAAGTGTGATTCTTCCTCTTCATCGCTGGCTCTGAGAATAATTGCCTCATCAGGATTTAGGGTGATTACTGAAAATTCTTCTTCAATTTCAATAACTTCTGAAGTTGTTTCTACTTCTTCCTCGCCTAATAATGAAATCTGACCGCCTGTCATCATTAAGAAAACATCAGCAAGAATTTCCGCATCCAGTAACGCCCCGTGTAATACACGTTTGCTGTTATCAATGCCTAAACGATCACACAACGCATCTAAATTGTTTCTTTTGCCCGGGTACATCTTCCGAGCCGTTTGTAGGCTATCAGTAACAGTACACATCTCAGCCGTTTTTGCAGGCGGATTTGGCAAGTAGGAAAATTCTTGATCCATAAATGCCACGTCGAAGGGAGCATTGTGGATAATCAGCTCAGCCCCTTTGATAAATTCCAAAAATTCATCGGCAATTTCAGCAAAAGCAGGTTTATCTTGCAGAAATTCATTAGTAATACCATGAACCGCAATCGCTTCTTCATCAACTTCACGGGGTGGCTTGATGTAAACGTGATAAGTTCTACCTGTTAATCGGCGGTTAATTACTTCAACCGCCCCAATTTCAATAATATTATGTCCTATCTGTGGAGGCCCGCCTGCCATATTCATACCTGTGGTTTCGGTATCCAGAACCACTTGGCGGACAATTTTTTCTTCTGTCATTTTAGTTTAATAAATTATGAATTTTCTAGACGTGGGTAAAGCCTAGATGAGTGAATGACGGTTAAAATATAAACATCATCGCCATACAAGCGGTAAATTATGCGGTAATTTCTGCAAAAAGTTTCAAAACGTTCATTATCTCGCCTTTTACCAATAGTTGGCATATAGGCAATTAAATCAAATTTTTCGTTCAGATCTTGCCACAGCGATACAGCACTAGTCCAGAAACCCGTAAAGTTTGAAACATCTCGTAAAATCTGTTCCACTTCTTTTTCAGCTTCTGGTGAAAGTATTCAATATCTAGCCATATACAGTCTCTGTGGAAAAAGATTTATACTGCTCGTTTTGTTCCCTTTCTAACTCTGAAAGTAATTTTTGCATTTTGAGTTGCATTTGGGCTTTACTTACACCTTTACCCTGTTCCATTGATAATTCTGCTTGGCGAATTTTTTCTGCTAAAAATTCATCATAGCCTTTTTCTTTGAAAATCATCGCTGCTCCTTTTTGCAAAGTTTTTCGATTATTTGACCGCCTGTATAAGGTGGGATAAGCTCCCACCTACCTATTTAGCAATCCGTTTATATTTCACACGGTGCGGTTGAGTGGCTGTTTCGCCAAAGGTTTTCTTCTTCCACCCTTCGTAGTCGGAGAAGTTACCCTCGTAGAAAGTGACTTTGCCTTCATCGCCGTAGTCTAAAATGTGGGTGGCGATACGGTCTAAGAACCAGCGGTCGTGAGAAATCACCATTGCACAGCCTGGGAATTCTAAGATCGCATTTTCCAAGGCTCGTAGGGTTTCCACGTCTAAGTCGTTGGTCGGTTCGTCCAGTAACAGCACGTTACCGCCACGTTGTAGTAGTTTCGCCAAGTGTAAACGACCACGTTCACCGCCTGAAAGCTCGCCAACACGTTTTTGCTGATCTACGCCTTTGAAGTTAAAACGCCCTACATAAGCACGACTTGGGATCTCAAAATTGCCTATGTTGAGAATATCCTGCCCGTTAGAGACTTCTTCCCACACGGTTTTCTTATCGTCCATCGCATCACGGAACTGATCCACGCTTGCCAATACAACCGTTTCGCCCATCACGATAGAACCGCTATCTGGCTGTTCTTGCCCTGAAAGCATACGGAATAGGGTAGATTTACCCGCACCATTCGCCCCGATAATACCCACGATCGCCCCTTTCGGAATGCTGAATGAGAGATCGTCAATTAAAGTGCGGTCGCCGTAAGATTTCGTCAGGTTTTGCACTTCAATCACTTTATCACCTAGGCGTGGGCCCGGTGGAATAAAGAGTTCGTTGGTTTCGTTGCGTTTTTGGTATTCGCCGCTGTTAAGTTCTTCAAAGCGAGCCATACGAGCCTTGCTCTTCGCTTGACGACCTTTCGGGTTTTGACGCACCCATTCCAATTCTTTCTCAATCGATTTTTGACGAGCCGATTCCGCCGCTTGCTCTTGGGCTAAGCGTTTCTCTTTCTGCTCTAACCAAGAAGAGTAGTTACCTTCCCAAGGAATACCCTCACCACGGTCAAGCTCTAAGATCCAGCCTGCGACATTGTCTAAGAAGTAACGGTCGTGGGTAATTGCCACCACAGTGCCTTCATAGTCGTGTAAGAAGCGTTCTAACCACGCCACTGATTCCGCATCTAAGTGGTTGGTTGGCTCATCTAATAACAGCATATCCGGTTTTTCAAGCAATAAACGGCAGAGTGCCACACGGCGGCGTTCCCCTCCGGATAAATGCTCGATTTTTGCGTCCCAATCCGGTAAACGAAGAGCATCGGCTGCTCGCTCTAATTGGTTTTGCAAATTATGACCGTCGTGAGCTTGGATAATCGCTTCCAGCTCTGCCTGCTTTGCAGCAAGTTTATCAAAATCTGCATTTTCATCGGCATATTGAGCATAAACTTCATCAAGCTGAGTTAAAGCATTTTTCACTTCGGCAACCGCTTCTTCTACCGCTTCACGTACGGTCTGTTGCGGATCGAGTTTTGGCTCTTGCGGTAAATAACCGATTTTAATTCCCGGTTGTGGACGAGCTTCGCCCTCAAATTCTTTATCAACACCTGCCATAATGCGAAGTAAGGTTGATTTACCTGCACCATTTAGACCAAGTACCCCGATTTTCGCCCCCGGGAAAAAGCTCAGGGAAATATCTTTAAGAATATGACGCTTTGGCGGCACAACTTTGCCGACTCGGTGCATCGTATAGACAAATTGACTTGACATTGTTTGTATTCCTCACAAAAAAATTCGCCCTATTTTACTTGAATTTTAGCGTGAAATATAGGGTAAAAGAGAGCCCGGCAGTTAATCTATACCATTTCTTCGATAGCGGCTTGGTGTAGTGCCATATAGGTTTTTAAAGGCTTTGCTAAAATGTGTCTCTGATAGAAATCCGCAGGAAAGGGCAATCGTCAATACTGATGATGAGGAATTTTTTAACATCATTGCTGCTAATTGTAAGCGGATATTATGGACAAAGGCGTGAGGCGTTATTCCTATTTTTTGCTTAAATATCCGCATTAATTGCGCTCTTGAAATATGTGATATTTCTACCATTTTTTCAATAGTCCAATCTTGTTCAGGGCAAGATATAATTTGGCTGACAAGTGTACTGAGACGGTGATCTTGAATACTTTTGAGTATGCCTGAAACTGCTTCAGGTTTCTGTATCAAATAATTGCGTAGAAGATGAATTAGCAGCACATTAGATAGACTGTCTATAGCTAATTGTGAAATTTGTTCAGCTTTATCTACTTCTTGATGTAATAAATTAAGGATAGGCTGTAAAATTTGGTCAGAAAGATGAATGTAGATACAATCGGGTAAATTCATAAAGAGATCTGAATGTGGCTCATAGTAAAAATGTGCACAAAATAATTTAAGCTCATTGCCTTGACCATTAAAAATTTTGCGAATTTGTATCCCGCCTTTTTGCTCTATATCCGGCGAGCTCGGAAAAGGGTTAACATCTTTTGAGCTACTTAATTGATGAGCCGCTGAACGGCTAAGCAGTACAATATCGCCTTTCTGTAATTGCCGGCTTTCTCCATTTTCTAATTTCAACCAACCACAGCCTTCTGTAACGATATGCACTACTGCTTGATTGGCATGGTCGTGATGCTGAACCGCCCATTTTCCTTGAAAATGGCATTGTACATTCACTCCTCCTCGAATTTGTGCTAGCTGAACTAATTTATCAATATTTCCAATCATACGATTTCACCATACATTGAGACTTTTTAATAAAAAATACATTCTAAAAATAGCAATAATAGCATTGCATTTTATTTAATCTAGAGGAGAAATGAGATAATGCAACAATTTACTGATTGGAAAGCCCATACTACTCACGTTAAAAAATCGTTTGGCAAGCTTGCGCAAGAACACCCAAAAATGTTTGAGGCTTATCGAGCATTAAATACCGCAGCAGCGGCAGAAGCTCTTGATGCGAAAACTCGTGAATTGATCGCTCTTGCTGTTGCAATTACCACCCGTTGTGAAAGTTGTATCAGTGTTCATGCAGAAGAAGCGGCAAAAGCTGGGGCGACAGAGAGCGAAATTGCCGGTGCATTGGCTACAGCTATCGCTCTGAATGCAGGTGCTGCTTATACTTATGCACTTCGAGCAATGGAAGCCGTCGAAACACAAAAATAGAATGGAGGAAATATGCGAAAGATTCGATTACTCTCTGTATTAATGGCGTTATCCGCTTTACCTTTTGCCACTTTTAGCTATGCGGAGAAAGCACAAATTCAGCAACAGCAAACCAAAGCTGCAGGAGTATGGATTGATGTGCGTTCTGCTGAAGAATTTGCTCAAGGGCATTTGGAAAATGCAGTAAATATTCCGCATACAGAGATTTCAACACAAATTACTAAACTTAATTTGAGTAAAGATGAACCTATTCACGTTTATTGCCGTTCAGGCAGACGTTCTGAAATCGCATTAGATGAACTGAAAAAACTTGGTTATACGAATGTTACTAATCAGGGCGGATACAATGATCTTATCAAGAAAGGGTTGAAATAACCCCATACTCTAAAGGCAGGTTTTCATTTTCAGTTGATTATACTAAAAATGGAACCTGCTTTTCCTAATCTTAAGCCATAACCACCTACCTATTTGATCGATAACATTCTACCTCTGATTTTTTATTGTGAATGATGTAAAAACAGGGGATAATATCACGTTATTTTTTATTGAAATTTTCATAGCAAGCGGTCGAATTTTGCCAATTTTTTGCAAAAAATCACTCAAATTTAACCGCTTGTTCTCTTTATGTTGTGGAATTTATGGTCGATTATATTCTGTTAATCATCAGCACGGCACTTATTAACAACTTTGTTCTAGTGAAATTTCTAGGGCTTTGTCCGTTTATGGGCGTGTCGAAAAAAGTGGAAACCGCCATTGGAATGGGGTTGGCAACAACTTTTGTACTAACGGTTGCCTCACTCTCTGCCTATTTATTGGAAACCTACTTACTTGTGCCGTTAAATGCACAGTTTTTACGCACACTCGTATTTATTTTAGTGATTGCGGTGATCGTGCAATTAACCGAGATGATCGTACACAAAACCAGCCCAACTCTTTACAGATTACTAGGCATTTACTTACCGCTAATTACGACTAACTGTGCCGTACTTGGAGTGGCATTGTTAAACGTGAATTTGGCGAATAATCTCGTGGAATCTGTGCTTTATGGCTTTGGTGCCGCAGCCGGTTTCTCCCTCGTTTTAGTATTATTTGCAGCACTGCGTGAACGCTTAGCGGCAGCCGATGTGCCTCGCCCGTTTCAAGGGGCATCTATCGCCTTAATTACCGCAGGCTTGATGTCGCTTGCCTTTATGGGTTTTACAGGATTGGTGAAACTCTAATGCTCGATTTACCAATTATCGCTTATATTCTTATTGCTATTGCTGTTATCGCACTGATTTTCGGGGCGATTTTGGGCTATTCCTCGATTAAACTGAAAGTTGAAGCTGATCCCATTGTTGAGCAGATTGATGCTTTATTGCCGCAAAGCCAATGCGGACAATGCGGCTATCCGGGCTGTAAGCCTTACGCTGAGGCGATTGCCAATGGCGATGTCATCACAAAATGTGTGCCGGGTGGGCAACCTTTGGTGGTTAATCTTGCCGAACTGTTAGGGGTAGAAGTGCCGCCGATGGAAGGAATGGAAGAACCCGAAGTCAAAGTGGCTTTTATCATTGAAGATCTTTGCATTGGCTGTACTAAATGTATTCAGGCTTGCCCTGTTGATGCGATTATCGGCACAAATAAGGCAATGCACACCATTATTCCAGATCTGTGTACAGGCTGTGAGCTTTGTGTTGCTCCTTGTCCGACAAACTGTATTGAAATGATCCCTGTTAAACAAACCACGCAATCGTGGAATTGGAAGTTCGACCAAAATTTAATTATTCCTGTGGTAAATACAACCGAATTACAGAAAAAATTACTTACCGGCGGAGGCAAAAATGAGCAATCCTAATTTAGTGATTGAACGAATCCGCCAAAATAAAGAAACAGGTAAACTGTGGGATTTCCCGGGTGGTATTCACCCAATGGAAAACAAAGATCAATCCAACAGTAAGCCAATCCGTACCCTTAATTTACCTCGCTTTTTCTATGTGCCAGTTGTGCAGCATTCAGGTGTGGCGGGCGAGCTATTAGTCAAAGTAGGCGATTTGGTACTAAAAGGGCAACCGCTCACTAAAGGTGATCATTACCGCCAACTGCCCGTACACAGCCCAACGTCAGGGCGAGTGATTGGCATTGAGCCTTATGTATCTACCCACGCTTCAGGCTTACCTGAAACGACGATTATCATTGAAACCGATGGCAAAGATGAATGGATAGAACGCCAGCCGATAGAAGATTTCTTAAGCCTTACAAGCGATCAAATTATCCAAAAAGTTTACCAATACGGCATTGCTGGCTTGGGCGGAGCGGTGTTCCCAACCGCAACAAAATTAAGTCTTGCGGATAAACGCTGCAAATTGCTCGTGATTAACGGGGCGGAATGTGAGCCTTACATTACTTGTGATGATCGATTAATGCAAGATTACACCCACGATCTGATTGAAGGCATTCGGATCTTGCGTTATGTACTTCGCCCTGAAGAAGTAGTGATTGCGATTGAGGACAACAAACCGCACGCCATTAAAGCCCTAGAAGATGCTCTAAAAGGCTCGAATGATATGTTTGTGCGAGCCATTCCGACTAAATATCCGTCAGGGGCGTCTGATCAGCTAATCCAAGTATTGACCGGGCTTGAAATCCCCGCAGGGCAACGCACCATTCAAATGGGCATTGTAATGCATAATGTCGGCACAGCTTATGCGGTTAAACGTGCGATTATTGATGACGAGCCGTTAATTGAACGAGTGGTTACGCTTACGGGCGATAAAATTCGCAATAAAGGCAATGTATGGGCAAGGCTCGGCACGCCAATTCAACACTTATTAGAGCAAGTGGATTATCAAGCTGACAAGCGTTTCCCTGTGTTTTTAGGTGGGCCGATGATGGGATTTATTCTGCCTTCATTGCAAGCACCTGTTACCAAAACGGTAAACTGTTTAATTGCCCCAGATCATTTTGAATATGCTCCGCCAGAGCCTGAGCGTAACTGTATTCGTTGTTCAAACTGTTCTGATGCTTGCCCAGTTGGTTTATTGCCACAGCAGCTTTACTGGTTTGCTCGTGCAGAAGATCACGATAAGTCTAAAGAATATAATCTTGATGCCTGCATTGAGTGTGGCGTTTGTGCTTACGTTTGCCCAAGCTATATTCCGCTTATCCAATATTTCCGCCAAGAAAAAGCAAAAATCAATGAGATTGAGGAAAAAGCTCGCAAGGCAGAAGAAGCAAAAATCCGCTTTGAGGCAAGAGAAGCCCGTTTACAAAAAGAACGAGATGCAAGAACGGCTCGCATCACACAAGCCGCTGAAAAACGTCGTGAAGAAGTGGCAAATGCAGGTGGCGTTGATCCTGTAAAAGCCGCTCTGGAACGTTTGAAAGCGAAAAAAGCGGCTGAAACAGCCCAAGAAAAACCAACAGAAGTAAAAGCAAAACCTAACGGCGAGCCAGATAACAGCGATTTAATGGCACAACGCAAAGCCAGACGTTTAGCCAAACAGGCAGAACAAGCGGTCGAAAAATCAGAAAATATTACAAATGTAGGGGCGAATAATCATTCGTCCGAACCAACAGGAAATGTGGAAACAGACCCACGCAAAGCGGCTGTTGCCGCAGCATTAGCACGAGCTAAAGCGAAAAAAGAAGCCCAACAAGCGGTCGAAAAATCGGAAAATATTGCAACTGTAGGGGCGAATAACCATTCGCCCGAACCAACAGAAAATACAGAAGCCGACCCACGCAAAGCCGCCGTTGCCGCAGCATTAGCACGAGCGAAAGCGAAAAAAGAAGCCCAACAAGCGGTCGAAAAATCGGAAAATATTGCAACTGTAGGGGCGAATAACCATTCGCCCGAGCCAACAGAAAATACGGAAATCGACCCACGCAAAGCGGCTGTAGCCGCTGCTATTGCAAGGGCAAAAGCCCGTAAGCAAGCTCAACAGGAGCAAAAAGATGTTTAGCGAGCTAATTCCACCGCTGCCGTGGTCGTTCCTGTTTATTCAGGATTTAATCGGCACAATCGTGTTTGCGATTTCAGGGGCGATTGCGGCTCGCCAACACAAAATGGATATTTTCGGCATGTTTATTTTGGCATTTGTAACGGGCGTAGGCGGTGGCACATTGCGGGATATGATGATTGGCTCAACCCCTGTATTCTGGATGAAACAGCCGATTTATGTGTTGATGATTACTTTGGCAGTTGTGATTACTGCTATTTTCCGCAATCAAATTTCCCGCAAAAGTTGGCAAACTGGTTTGCTTGTGTTCGATGCGATTGGGCTTGGCGTGTTTACTGTCATCGGTGTGCAAAAAGGTTTAGATTTTGGGCTTCACCCACTTATTTGCGTAGCACTTGGCGGTGTAACAGGCTGTTTTGGTGGTGTAATTCGAGATATTTTACGAAACGAAGTACCGATTGTGCTACAAAAAGAGGTTTATGTCACTGCAAGCCTGATTGGCGGTGTGATTTTTGTAATGGCAAATTCATTTGGACTAGATAGCGATTGGGTTTATCTCGCTACTGTTTTTACGGTGATTATTATCCGTTTACTGGCGATTAGATTTAATTTGAATTTACCGAAGGTGTAACAAGCAGTCACAAAAAGCATCGCTTTTTGAACGTTGGCAAAGCCAACGGCAGCGAAGCTGTGAACAATCCTTCCAAGGATTGTGAATAATTTTTATCTGATTTTTGCAAACTGGATAAGTAAACGAGATGAAGAAATACCTTTTTCTAATTGCAATATTTTTTAGTGCTTCTAGTTGGGCGGAAAGTTGCGAGCAACAAGATAGTCATCTTGCTCAGATCTATAAAAAGATGGAAGAGTTTGGTAGCTATGTAAGAATGAATTGGAAAAATTAGATGTGGCTACTGAACAGCTCTATCATTACACCGAGCATTATTTGAGCAAGAAAAATTCATTTGAGTGTGATTTTCCGTTAGCTAAAGAAGTAGGGCTTACAATAAGCCAAAGTGTAGATAAAAAAGTACGAACCTTCTCTTGGGATTTAAAGAGTGGCGGTACATTGCACGAGTTTGATTCATTATGGCAATATCAGGATCAGCAAGGCAATGTGAAGTTGAAATCAGGAGATGGACATAACATTATTGATATTTTTACCGCTCACTTAAATGATAAAACTTACTATTGGTTAGTGGATTACCAAATTGGCTATGGGCGACTACACGGCACGACAGCAAGAGTTTATCAGCTTGAACAAAGAATAAAACCTGTAAAATTACTTAAAACATCAAGTTTGACTGATGAAATTGGCTATGAGTTTGACCCATCCTCAGAATATGATTTACCAATGGAAAAACGAAATCGCCTCATTCAATATGATGATAAGTTAAAAATACTGAGCTTGCCTGTTGTTGTTCAAACAGCGGAATATCCAAACGGAAAAGTAACCAATAAGCGAATTGAGTATAAATTTGACGGGCAATATTTTGTTCGGTAGTAAGTTTTGCAAATAATCAGATAAAATTGTTCACAGCTCTGCTGTTGTTAGCAAACCAAGATTCAAAAACGATACTTTTGTAACCACTCGTATGGGAGAAAAGATGACAGAATTAGTTAGGAATAAACTCTTTGAACAGATTGCTATATTGTTAGATATGGCTCGCCAAAAAGTGATGACTACTGTTAATCATACAATGGTGCAGACTTATTTTGAAATCGGAAGAATGATTGTTGAAGATGAATTACAAGGCAATGAAAGAGCAAAATATGCACAAAGTCAGTTGAAAGGATTATCTGAAAAACTCACAGAGCAGTTTGGGAAAGGATTTTCGGTTTCTAATTTGAAAAATATGCGTCAGTTTTATTTGACATAGCGAACAATCCCAATTTTTAGAGAAAGAGTTTGCTAAATTAGAGCCAATTCGCCAGACAGTGTCTAGCGAATTGATTAAAAAAGATACTGAAAAACAGACTTTTCCATTGAGTTGGTCGCATTATCAAAAGCTAATTCGTATTTCTGATCCCTATGAGCGTCGATTTTATGAAATTGAGGCAGAGAAAAATCATTGGAGTTTACGAGAGTTAGAAAGGCAATATGATTCAGCTCTCTTTACTCGCTTGGCATTAAGTAAAAATAAAGATGAAATTCGGGCTTTAGCTTTAGAAGGGCAAAAAATAGAAAAACCAGCAGATTTAGTTAAAGATCCTTATATTTTAGAATTTCTTGGTTTATCAGAGATGCCTAGTTATTCTGAAAATGAATTAGAACAACACTTAATTGATAAACTCGAACATTTTTTATTGGAACTTGGTTCAGGTTTCGCTTTTGTCGGACGGCAGAAGAGAATTAGTTTTGATGAACAACATTTTTATATTGATCTAGTATTTTATAACCGATTATTGCGTTGTTTTGTCTTGATTGATTTGAAAATAGGAAAGCTCAAACATCAAGATATTGGACAAATGCAGATGTATGTGAATTATTATGATCGTGAAATGCGGTTAGAGGGCGAAAATCAAACAATTGGCTTGATTTTATGTCAGGATAAAACTGAATCACTTGTTAAATATACATTACCAGAAGATAACGATCAGATTTTTGCCAGTAAATACCAAACTGCTTTACCAAGCAAAGAAGCATTATTAGCACTGCTTCAGGAATAGAATTTAAGGAAAATTAATGTTCAAAGTTGTAAGTTCCCCTCATATGCACTCAAGCAATCTCACCGCTAATGTGATGCTATGGGTAATTGCGATGATGCTGCCCGCACTCGGGGTTCAGTTTTATTATTTTGGTTTTGGGGTGCTCATCCAAATTGTAATTGCGGTGGGGTTGGCAATTATCATTGAGGTTGGAATTGCAAAATTACGCAAAAAAACGACCGCTTTCTATTTAGCGGATATGTCGGGTATTTTAACCGCCTTGATTTTAGCAATGTCGATTCCACCTTATGCTCCTTATTGGATTATTGTGATTGGCGTTATTGCCGCTCTGCTATTGGCAAAACATAGCTATGGTGGTTTAGGGCAGAATTTGTTTAACCCTGCGATGGTGGGCTATGCGGTGCTGTTGGTCTCTTTCCCTGTACAAATGACTTCGTGGATTGTGCCGATTGATTTATTAAACGAACCACCTACATTGAGCGATGCGATTTCATTAATTTTCAGCGGGGTAACTAGCGATGGCTTTAGTCTTCATCAACTGGTTAATAGTGTTGATGGCATTGCACAAGCCACACCGCTAGACAGTATGAAAAGCAGCCTAGCTAAATCTGGCTTTGAGGCGGTAATGAATACGCCGATTTTTAACGGATTATTCGCAACAGGCTGGCTACAACTGAACATTGCCTTTTTATTAGGTGGACTTGTGCTGATTTATAAACGCATTATCCATTGGCAAATTCCTGTTTCAATGCTTGCCACCTTTATCGTGTTAAGCGGTATTACTGATCTGGTAACAGATCAAGCACATCTTCATTTTGTCAGCCATTTATTCAGCGGTGCGATGATGTTCGGGGCGTTTTTTATCGCAACTGATCCTGTCAGTGCTTCTATTACGCCAAGAGGCAAATTGATTTTCGGAGCATTGGTCGGCACTCTGCTTTATGTGATCCGCTATTACGGCAATTACCCTGATGCGATTGCGTTTTCCGTATTATTGGCAAATATCTGTGTGCCGCTAATCGACCACTACACACAACCAAGACTTTACGGCACAAAATTGGATAGAAAATAATGAATACCTCAAAAATCACGTTAAAATATGCCCTAATTTTGGGTTTGATTGCATTGTTAAGTACCGCCGTTTCTACCGCTGTGTATCTACTTACAAAGGGCAGAATTGATGATGTAACCGCAATGCAACAGCGTAAATTATTGGAAGAAGTTGTGCCGAAAACCTATTTTGATAATGATGTGTTAGCCACTTGTAAAATGATTGATTTAGAAAATCACGCTTACCTAAATCGTCTTTATTTTGCAAAAAAATCAGAAAAAACGACCGCTTACTTAATTCAAAGTACCGCACCAGATGGTTATTCGGGTAACATCATCTTATTAATGGGGATTGAGCCAAACGGTAATGTGTTAGGTGTTCGTATCCTTGAACATAAAGAAACGCCGGGCTTAGGTGATAAAATTGAAACTCGTGTGTCAGACTGGATTTTATCTTTCACAAACAAACTATTTAGCTTAGAAAATGAAGCAGAGTGGAATGTGAAAAAAGATGGTGGACAGTTCGACCAATTTACTGGTGCGACCATTACGCCTCGTGCAGTAGTGAATAATATTCGCCAAAGTGCCAAATGGGCGATCACAGAGCTTGCACAAAATCCGCAAATGATTGACCAATTTAACGATTGTAAATAGGGCATAAAATGGAAAGAAAAAACCAAATCCCTGTCACCAATATTGAAGTAGAGCCAAAACAGGCAACAGTGTGGAAAGATCTGTTTACCGATGGCGTGTGGAAAAATAACGGTGCGTTAGTCCAACTTTTAGGGCTTTGCCCATTGCTTGCGGTTTCAAACAGCGTAACCAATGCGTTGGGTTTAGGTCTAGCGACAATGTTTGTGCTGATTTGCACCAATGTAACGGTATCGCTTTTCCGCAAAATTACACCGCACGATATCCGCATTCCAATTTATGTGATGATTATTGCAACGGTTGTAACGGCGGTACAGCTTCTAATGAATGCCTTTGCATTCCCTGTGTATCAATCGCTCGGTATTTTTATTCCGCTGATTGTAACCAACTGCATTGTAATTGGGCGAGCTGAAGCCTACGCCTCGAAAAATGAAGTCAAATTCTCCGCCTTTGATGGATTTTCAATGGGGCTAGGTATGACATTAAGCCTTGTGGTGCTAGGTGCATTGCGTGAAATTATCGGCAATGGAACGCTTTTCTACGGTTTAGATTTACTGCTCGGCGACTGGGCAAAAGCGTTATATATTAACGTATTGCATATTGATTCAGGATTATTACTAGCCATTTTACCACCAGGGGCGTTTATAGGGCTGGGGATAATATTGGCGGTGAAGAATATTATTGATAAGAGATGAGATGGTATGTCACTTTCTTTGCTTCGCCAAAGAAAGTAACCAAAGAAAGGCGACCCTACTTCACCGCTGTCTTCGCTTGGTTTGAATTTGCTTAACGAAAAAATTCCAAACTCGCAGCTTCGCTGCTCAAACAAGGAATTTTTCCTACAAATTCAAAGTCGCTCAGGCGGTTCAGAAGGGAACCCAACAAAGCATCATTTTGCAAAATTTTTCAAAAAAATCACCGCTTGTATGGTCGGATCGGGGCCCCTTCTGAGTTGTCCGAGCGACTTGAAATTTTTAGGAAAATAACCCGAGCGAGAGCGAAGCGAACATCAGGGTTATTTTTCGTTAAGAAAATTTCAACCAAGTGAGGATAGCAACGAAGCAGGGTGTGCTTTCTTTTGGTTACTTTTCTTTGCACAAGCAAAGAAAAGTGACAAACAAGAGGAATTATATAATGACACGAATTACCGCCCAAGACGGTTACACTCACAAATTCCGATGGTCTTTCTTTCACCCAAAGTATTGGGGCGTGTGGTTAGGCGTATTGGGGCTTGTGATTTTGGCGTATGTGCCAGCAAGGATAAGAGATAAATTTGCTACTTTTGTGGGTAAAACTGCCTATCAATACCTCAAAAAGAAAAATAAAAAAGGCTATCATCGTGCAAAAGTTAATTTACGCTATTGCTTCCCTGAGTGGAGCGAGCAAAAGCGTGAAGAGGTGGTGGAAAAAATGTTCATCACGGTGGCTCAAACAATGTTAGCGATTGGCGAAACGGCAATCCGCCCAGTGTCGTATTTACAAAAACGTTGTGAATTTACGGGTTTTGAGTATGTGATAAAAGCTAAAGAGAGCGGAAAAAACGTGATTATGCTTGTGCCGCATACTTGGTCGATTGATATGGCTGGGGTGGCGATGTTCTCTTTGGGCTATCCGATGACATCAATGTATAATCCACACCGTAATGCATTGGTGGATTGGCTCTGGAACATTACCCGTGAGCGTTTAGGTGGGCGAATGCACACTCGTCAAAACGGCATTAAAGCCTTTTTAGCCGATGTAAGAAAAGGCGATGTGGGTTACTTCTTGCCAGATGAAGACTTTGGCGCAGAATTAAGTGTGTATGCAGATTTCTTTGCAACTGAAAAAGCAACACTGCCGGGCTTGAATAAAATGGCGAGAGTGGCGAATGCGGAAGTGATCCCGATGTTCTCGATTTATAATGCGCAAAAAGCAAAATATGAAATGGAAATTTTGCCACCGCTTGAATTTTCAGGCGATCCAATTCAATCCGCCCGAGAAATGAACCGAGTGATTGAATATTTTGTGGAGAAAAACCCAGAGCAATATGTTTGGATTTTACGGCTACTCAAAACCAGACGAAATGGGGAAGATATTTATAGATAATGAAAGGCGGAGATTTATCCGCCTTTATTGTATTTAAGAAATTATTTAATTTACAGTTTATTGCTTATTAGATAAAATCATCATAAATGATTATTTTGAGGTTGCTATGGTTGAGATAAATGAGGACGTAAAGCCTAATTTTACAGTACATATTTTAGCTCAAACGAAAAAAGCGATCTCTAAAATGCCTCTATCATTACAAGAGAAAATCTATTTTGATTTAGATGATCTTGCAGTTTATGGCAATGATTTACAAGAGCCTAAAGTAAGAGATTTAGGAGATAGTCTTAAGGAATTAAGAACCTCTGCTAAAGATGGCATTGCTCGCAGTTTCTTCTTTTTTCATGTTGGTAAACAGATTTATGTAATCCACGCCATACAAAAGAAAACGCAGAAAACCCCAAAACAAGATTTACAGCTAGCCAAAGAGAGAATGCGGCAAGTTAAATTACAGCTTGCTCAGCAAAATAAGGAGTAACGAATGGAAAATGAAAAATTAGAGTTTGTGTCTTTAGAGGAATTTAAACAGGAGTTACTAGAACAAGATCCAACTTTTATAGAGCGTTTGAAAGTGCATAAATTGCAACAAGCGATGATTCAACAACTAAAACAAGATCGCCTAGCTCAAAAACTTTCTCAACAAGAAATTGCACAACGAACAGGTATTAAAACCCAAAATATCAGTCGTCTTGAAAGAGGTTTGGTTATTCCGAAAGCAGATACTCTAATAAAGTATGCTCAAGCTCTAGGTGGGTCATTCCAATATATTCCAAGCCGTAGCTAGTGAAATGCCCTCCAGTTGAGGGCATTTTTTAATATATCTTAGATTATTTCTTTGGAGTTTGTGCCAAAATCTGTGTTAATAATTTCCAATACGTTTCCACCGCCGGAATATGCACTTTTTCGTCCGGAGAATGAGCGTTGAGAA
Source organism: Mannheimia kashgarensis (assembly GCF_041807705.1). Classification (NCBI taxonomy): domain Bacteria; kingdom Pseudomonadati; phylum Pseudomonadota; class Gammaproteobacteria; order Pasteurellales; family Pasteurellaceae; genus Mannheimia; species Mannheimia kashgarensis. Next base: position 89,990 of record NZ_JBGTYY010000001.1, on the reverse strand, counting down.
TAGTTGGTCCAATCGAGACAAAATCCATATTTGGGTAGATTTTGTTAATTAAGCCGCATTCTAAGCCCGCGTGGATAACCTTAATTTGAGCTTCATAGCCTAAAATATCGTCATAAATCGCTTTGGTTAATGGAGTGATTTTTGACTCTGGATTTGGCTCCCAGCCCGGATAATTGCCGGAAAAATCAACCTCCGCTCCCACAAGGGTAGCTAATGAGCGGATTTTACTGCGAATATCGGCTTTACCGCCTTCAATTAATGAACGAGCGAGAATGGTCGCTTTTACATCGTTCTCTTCAGTGGTTAGTACACCAATGCTTAATGAGGTTTCCACCACATTTTCTACTACATCGCTATTACGCACCACGCCATTTGGCAGAGCATTAAGGAAATGAATAACACGAGTAGTGCTTGCTTGGTCGAATGCTTGTTCAGGCAATTCCGCCTCTTCAATGAAAAAGTTGAAGTTTGGCTCTGCAATGCGAAGTTCTGTTTTTAATTGTTCGGCAGTTTGAGTTAAACAAGCGGTCAATTTTTCTTTATTTTCTGCAGAAACAACCAATGTTGCGTGTGCTTCACGGGGAATAGCATTACGCACAGAGCCACCTTGAACGGTTGAAATTTGAAATTCTACTTTGTTATAGGCTTCTTCCAAAATACGAGCGAACACTTTAATCGCATTGGCACGATTAGTGTGAATATCACAGCCTGAATGCCCGCCTTGTAAGCCTTTAAGCGTAACAGTAAGTGCAGCGTCTTGTTGATGTGGCACTAAGAAAACAGGTAGTGTGATATTCACATTTTCACCACCGGCACAGCCGATATAAATTTCGCCGTTTTCTTCGGTGTCGGTATTAATCATAATATCGGCAGTCAGCCAGTTTGGACGTAAACCAATCGCCCCTTCCATTCCTGCTTCTTCTGTCATAGTCAGTAGCACTTCAATGTTTGGGTGAGCTAAATCATCACTATCCAACACTGCTAAGCACGAGGCTAAACCAATGCCGTTATCCGCCCCAAGCGTTGTGCCTTTAGCTTTTACCCATTCGCCATCAATATAAGGCTGAATTGGGTCTTTGGTAAAATCGTGAACTGTGCCTGCGTTGGCTTGTGGCACCATATCTAAATGAGCTTGTAGGGCGACGGTTTGGCGGTTTTCCATACCTGCGGTTGCAGGCTTACGGATTAATACATTGCCCGCTTCATCACGTTCTACGAAGAAATTTTTTGATTTTGCCCAATTTACAATAAATTCAGCCAGTTCATTTTCGTGGTAAGACGGGTGCGGAATAGCACAAACTTTATCAAACCATTGCCAGAGCAGTTGAGGGGCGAGAGTTGAAATTTCAGACATAATAAGCTCCTTTTGTAAAATTTTAAGAAAAAATAACCGCTTGTATTCAAGCTGGATAGCTATCTCTACCATTGTAGAATAATTTGAGATGAATTTAATAAAAAAATCTTAAAAAAATGAAAAAAGAACTTGATGACTGGTTGTTTTTTTTTTGTACAATCTGCGTGTGTTTTAAACACAAAAATCATCTTTTATCTTACAAAAGGAACATTCTATGTCTATCAAAAAAGTAACTTTAGCCAGTTTGATTTTATTGAGTTTAACGGCGTGTAGTAGTGGTGGTTCGGACGGAAGCTCAAACAATGTAGCAAAACCGAATACTAAACCGCAAACTACTCAGCAACAAACCGATAAAGCGGCAGCAGAAAAAGCAGCAAAAGACAAGGCAGCGAAAGAGAAAGCGGAAGCAGACCGTTTAGCAGCGGAAAAAGCAGCGAAAGAGAAAGCCGAAGCAGAACGTTTAGCAGCAGAAAAAGCAGCTAAGGAGAAAACCGAAGCGGAACGTTTATCGGCAGAAAAAGCAGCTAGAGAGAAAGCCGAAGCGGAGCGTTTGGCAGCGGAAAAAGCAGCTAAGGAGAAAGCAGAAGCAGAACGTTTAGCAGCAGAAAAAGCAACGAAAGAGAAAGCAGAAGCAGAACGTTTAGCGGCGGAAAAAGCAGCTAGAGAGAAAGCAGAAGCGGAACGTTTAGCGGCAGAAAAAGCAGCGAAAGAGAAAGCGGAAGCAGAACGTTTAGCAGCGGAAAAAGCGGCGAAAGAGAAAGCGGAGGCAGAGCGTTTAGCGGCAGAAAAAGCAGCGAAAGAGAAAGCGGAAGCAGAACGTTTAGCAGCGGAAAAAGCGGCGAAAGAGAAAGCGGAAGCGGAGCGTTTAGCGGCAGAAAAAGCGGAGAAAGAGAAAGTAGAAGCGGAGCGTTTAGCAGCAGAGAAAGCGGAAGCGGAACGTTTAGCGGCAGAAAAAGCAGCTAAGGAGAAAGCGGAAGCGGAGCGTTTGGCGGCAGAGAAAACTCGTTTTGATCAATTAGTTGAAATGGCAAAATCAGAAGGATTACCAGATTCAAAAGCTCAGATTTTTGCAAAAAATAATCTAGAAAGTGCTAGCGATATTGCAAAAGCAAATCTTGGTGTAATGGTCATTGATAATGCTAAAGGTATTACCAGTGCAAATTGGCAGAATGGTTTGACAGAGTACAATAAATCATTTTCTCCAATTAGTAGTTCTAGTACAAGCTGTAGTAGCAATCGTGGATGTACAACTTACACCGAAGATACTGTAAATACATCCGGCTCATTACTTTATAATCAACAATATTCTGTAGTAGTTGGAAATTATTCTTCTAAAACAGGCACTATTAATGGTGGATTTGTATCTGAGAATTCATTTAATCCTAGTGCTAGAGGTTTAAAAACTAAAGTAGATTCTATCCCTACTGAAGGTAATGCAACTTATTTAGGACACGCCTTCAATGCTTATCATACAGGTAGCGAAGGGCAGGGTAAATTGAGTTATAATGTAAATTTTGATACTCGTACTGGCTCAGGTAAAGTAACTGGCTTAGCATTTGAACCAAATGTTGTCTTAGCACAAGGAAAAATTTCTAAAGGGGGAATTAGTGGAAATGCTTCCTCAAGTTTTGATTCAGATGGCTCTTATCGAATTGAATTCTTTGGACCAAATGCAGAAGAAATTGGCGGCAAAATGACATTAGGTAAAGATAATTACGGTCTTGCCGGCACTCGTGGCGATATCCAACAATAATCTTTTCTAACGTTCAATGCCGTTTAACGAAAAATTAAGTGGCATTTTTATTAATACCTAGCACGCTAAGCGTACTAGGTTAAGCATAATTGAGTGGCTCTGCCACTCTGTTTAATCTGATACTATGAAAAAATATCCCCTTTTATTTTCGCTTTTCAGCCCTGTTGTATGGGCAGAAACGGTAATTGAACACAACACTGACCCGATTTCCTTTGAACGCCATTCACAAGCGGTCAAATTTGAGCAAAATGTTGTAAAAAATTCACAAAAACCGACCGCTTATCAGCCTGCATATTCATTCAATCAAAATGTTGAACAGCAAATTAACCAAGCGATTTTAGCTCAAGATTGGCAAACGCTAGAGCCACTTTTAAGCCATTATCAGCAAAATGCGAATTTTGATCCTTTACTTTGGCATTACGCTCACGCAGCACTTGCTTATGCGAAAAAAGATCATCACTCAGCCATTTTTCACTATCGCCAATTACTCGCCAGAAATCCCAATTTGGTTTATCCACGTTTTGATTTAGCGTTGATTTTGGCGGAAGATCAGCAATTTCGTGAGGCAGTGCGTGAATTTAGCCATATTCAAGCCGGTTTACCGCCTGATTTACGCCAAATTGCCGAGCAAACACAAATGCAAATTGCAGAAAGTGAGCGCTGGCAGCCTGATTTTTATCTGCAATATACGCAAACAGATAATGTGAATAATGCTTCATCTTCGCCAATTGTGAATGTAAATGGGCGTATCTTCCGCAAAAATGCAGATAGTTTGCCACAATCGGCAAAAGGCGTGCGTTATGGCTTAGGATTGAGTAAATTGCACAACGTGAAAGGCAATCATTTTGCCGGTTTAACGCTCAATTATAGCGGGATTTACTATTGGGATAACCGAGATTACCGTGAGCAATCCGTGTCCGTTTCGCCGAATTATAGCTACCGCACCGCCGCTTATCGGCTGACTTTTTCGCCTTTTATTGAACAAAATTGGCTGGGGAGTAGCCGTTATAATTACCAATTTGGAGCAACTGTAAGTGGCTTGCGTTATCTCAATTCGCAATGGTTGATGTCAGGTAGTGTTACCCATTTGCAAAAACGCTATTTTGATGAGTTAACAGCCAGTCGTTATAACAGTTATCAGAACCAAATCAGTGGCGGATTGCAGTGGCAAGCGGTCAAAAATTGGCGATTTTTTGCAAATTTAGACGGCAGCCGTGAGATTGCTCGTGAGAAAGCTCAAACTTCAAATAAGTGGTTAGTAAGAGTTGGAGCGTTTTATCAGGGAGAAAAATGGGCAACTCAGGCAAGTTTAGGTTTTGGCAAACGTTATTTTGCCGATAAGCACTATTTGTTTGGCTATAAACGGCAAGATAAGGAATATCAGGCTAATCTGTCGGTTTGGAACCGCACTTGGCATTGGCGGGGCATTGTACCGAAGCTTAATTTCCGTTATCAAAAAATTGACAGCAATATTGCCGATTTTTACTCTCGCCAAAACAAGGAAGTCTTTTTTACCTTAGAAAAGCTATTTTAGTGTTGGTTTTTTATGCTAAGCATACGTTTGCGTAACCAGCCGCACAAAAAAATAAATGAAATGATAGCGAAAAAAGCATTTTCGGGTTATCCTAGTGCAATTTTTTATATCGGGGTAGCCCCCAATTTTATATTAGGTTGTTTCTATGAGTGAAAAATACACAAATGAAAAATATGTCGTGACGTGGGATATGTTCCATATGCACGCTCGCAAGTTGGCAGAAAATTTATTACCTGCCACACAGTGGAAAGGGATTATTGCGGTGAGCCGTGGCGGCTTGTTTCCGGCAGCCGTTTTAGCACGTGAGTTGGGTATTCGCCACGTAGAAACAGTGTGCATTGCCAGTTACGATCACGATAGCCAAGGTGAGTTAAGCGTATTACACGCAGCCGATACCGATGGCGAAGGCTTTATTGTGGTTGATGATTTAGTGGATACCGGCAACACAGCAAAAGAAATTCGCAGAATGTACCCTAAAGCCCGTTTTGTAACGGTGTTTGCGAAACCGCAAGGTGCCCCGTTGGTTGATGATTATGTGATTGATATTCCGCAAGAAACTTGGATTGAACAACCTTGGGATTTAGGCATTACCTTCGTTCAACCTTTGGCTCGTAGATAATTTTGTGTAATGGACAATGAAAGTTGTCCATTATTTTTATTTATTCCTATGTAAAAATGTAGGTCGGATTATTATTCGCCCTACTCTAAAAAACAAATAGCTATACACAATGAGTTTAGGCAATCTTTATATTATTTCTGCCCCAAGTGGTGCAGGAAAATCTTCCTTAATTAACGCCTTATTGGCGGATTTACCCCGTTCGGAAGTACAGCTTTCGATTTCACACACTACCCGTCAGCCTCGTCCGGCAGAGCAGGACGGCGTGCATTATTATTTCACTTCGCACGATGAGTTTAAACGGCTGATTGAGCAAGGGCATTTTTTAGAATGGGCAGAGGTGTTTGACAATTATTACGGCACATCATTACCGATGATTGAACGTAGCCTAGAGCAGGGCATTGATGTCTTTTTGGATATTGATTGGCAAGGGGCTAGACAAATTCGGGAAAAAGTGCCGAATGTGAAAACTATTTTTATTCTGCCACCGTCAAAAGCCGAGTTGGAAAAACGCTTAATCGGGCGTGGGCAAGATTCCGCTGAAACCATTGCCAAACGTATGGCAGAGGCGGTGTCGGAAATGAGCCATTACAATGAGTTCGATTATGTGATTATTAATGATGATTTCCAACAGGCATTGAAAGAGCTAAAAGCGATTTTAATTGCTGAGCGTTTGAGCTTAGGCTCGCAACAAATTCGTCATCAGCATTTGATTACTGATTTGTTAAATAATTAAATGAACAGTCGTTCATTTAACTGGAAAGGCAATCTGTTTTTGGGTAGAATACGCCAGTTTTCTACCCAAATTTTTTCCCAAAATTATTTTATCCTAAATAAGGACATAGAATGAAACTCTCAAAATTAGCCTTTTCTGTGGTGTTAGCCTTAACGGTAACGGCTTGTACCACAGGAAATATGAGTAATGATGGCACTTTGCAACAAGCACAAGCAACCTACCAAAGCTATGATGAAATCACAAAGCAATATCAAATTAATGGGCAATGGTGGCAAGGTTACAATGATGCAGAATTAAACCGTATTGTGGATTTAGCCATTAGAAATAACCTTGATTTAGCGAAAAGCGGTATTGCAGTAAATAAAGCGCTTTATAACGCTAATTTAGTGGGGGCAAATTTAGTGCCAACCTTTAGTGGCTCAGGCTCAGCTTCTGCGGCAAAAGGCATTGGCTCTTCGTCTAATGATATTTCAACAGGTGTTTCAACTACCGCAGCTCAAGCTGCATTTAATTTAAGCTATACCATTGATTTGTGGAGACGTTTAGCCGATACCGCAAGTGCCGCAGAATGGGCTCATAAAGCAACAATGGAAGATTTAAAAGCGACCCGTTTATCTATTATCAACTCTGTAGTAACCACTTATTACCAATTGGCTTATTACCGTGATGCCATTCGTATCACTGAAGAAAGCATCAAAAACTACGAGCAAATCAGCCGTATTTTAACGAACAAGATGAATGCAGGTGCAATTGACCGTTTAGCAGTAGATCAAGCTCAACAAGCCGTTTTAACTGCTCGTAATAAAGTGATTGAGCTACGCACTATGCAAAAAACAGCAGAACAAACGTTACGCAATTTGCTAAATATTCACCCAAATACACCGCTTAATATCCGTTATCCGAATATTATGAATGTGAAATTACAAGGCGTAGATTTAAATGTGCCTGTTTCAGCTATTGCAAATCGCCCTGATGTAGTAGGTTCATTACAACGTTTACAAAGTGCGTTTAAAACTTTAACCGCAACAGAGAAGAGTTGGTTCCCAACTTTAACTATTGGTGGTTCAATTACCGGTAGTGGTGCTAACATTGGTAATGTGGCCGATAATCCGGTAGGAAGTGGTGTTGTATCACTTGCGTTACCATTTTTAGATTGGAATCGTGTAAAAAATAACGTGAAAATTTCAGAAGCGGATTATGTAACGACTCGTTTAAATTATGAGCAAAAAATTACTGCGGCATTAAATGAAATTGACCGTTATTATTATGGCTATACGCAATCAAGAAGCTCGTTAAAAGTGCTACAAGATGCGTATAATCAAGATAAACGCATAAGTACATACTATAAAAACCGTTATGAACAAGGTGTTTCAGAATTCCGTGAATGGATAGCAGCAATGAATACAGAGCGTAATTCCCAATTGGCAATTTTAAATGCCAAATACACCATCTTAGCGAATGAAAATGCGGTTTATCAAGCAATGGCGGGTAAATATAGAAGATAAGGTAGCACTAAAAAAGAGTTGATATTTAGCATATCAACTCTTTTTTGTTTTTGCATAAATAAAGCTATTAATTATAAGCCTAATACTTTTCGTCCATTAATACTGGCGATATTTGCCATTTCTTCTAAGTTAGTAAAACGGCAGCCCGCAGAGAGCAGACTTAACTCCTGCCACATATCGCCTTCACATAATGGCACCATATAATCGCAGATGTTGTCTGTACCAATTGCAACAGTAATACCTTCAGGAATTAGTTCATCAGCAGGAGTTAGAGCATTATGGAAAGGTTGCAAATCTTCTTTACGACCACTATCAATCCACGCCATCGGGCAAGCAATGACCATCATTTGACTATTACGCATTTTTTGATACAACATTTTACGGTAATCTTTTGGGTGGGCCCCAATTGAAATACCGTGAATTGCCACAACACGTCCTTGCATTCCGTGTTCTACCGATTTATCACAGAGTTGCTCGGTTTCTTTTTCTTTTGGCGAGTTAAATTGATCGACGTGAACGTGCAGCATTTTACCTTGTGACTTAGCTGTCTCCATTAAAATATCCATCGCCTCTAAGCCTTTGCCGTAATCTACTTCATCACGGTAAGGTAAGCCGCCGATAATATCTACCATTTCAGAGCCAATATCGAACCATTTTTTCGCCGTTGGTTCAATCACACCTTTTAACGTTTGGTTAGCAAATTTTAAGACAATATCATTTTTATACACTTCACGGGCTTTATGAGCGGCAATAATCGCTCTGTCTTCACATACCTGATCGATATCCACAAAAGTCCCGAATGCGGTAACCCCTTGTGAAATCATCAATTCAATGGCTTGCGAGAAGCGGCGGTAGTAATCTTCTACGCTTGAATTGCGTTTTACTTCATCTACCAAGTCCCATTTTTGTTGTAGATTCGCATTTTGGTAAACAGTGATTTTCTCTGGCGTCATTGTAAATGCACGGTCTGCGTGAGCGTGTGCATTTACCCAGCCGCCTTGCTTGATGATTTCATCACGAATATGACCTTTTAGGGTACGAATCAACTGGCTCATTTGTTATTTTCCTCTTTAATATTCTTGCAAATTTAAGTCTGTAAAATAAATAAAAAAACAGCTACGCATCAGAAAACGATGCGTAGCTGTTATTTAGAATTCGGTTTAAGGGATTTTATCTGTTTCATCTCTAGTTCCTTGTTTGGACTAGGGCGATAGTATAATGATTTTTTAACTAAATAGCAAACGTTTGCGAATATTGAAATTCAGCAACAAACTTTTTACAATAAAGCGTTCTCATTGGGGTGCAACAAGCGGTCTAATTTGCCTAAAAATTTGCAAATTTTCGCTAAAATCCAACCGCTTGTAGCTGAGAAATACCCATAGAACCTGATCTGATTAATATCAGCGTAGGGATTTGAGATAGCAAACTTGCCTCTTAAATCCTTCTATCAACGTAATTTAGAAGGGCTTTTTATGAAACTGATTTTATCTTCATTGGCACTACTTACCGCCACCGCTTTTGCCAACCAACCAACACTTACCGTTTACACTTATAGTTCGTTTGCCTCTGAATATGGTCCGGCTGCAAAATTAGAGCAAAATTTTGAGAAAGAGTGTAACTGTGATTTAAAATTTATGCCGTTTGATAATGGTGTAACAATGTTCAACCGTGTGCGTTTAGAAGGTGAAAAAACCAAAGCCGATGTGGTGTTAGGCATTGATAATTTCTTGCAAGCCGAAGCAGAGAGTTCAGGGCTATTTACTGAGTTTGATGCAAAAACCAAATTAGAGATGAAAGATAAAATTTTCTTTCCGTATGATACAGGCTCTTATGCCTTTATTTACGATAAAGAAAAGCTCAAAAATCCACCTAAAAGTTTGAAAGAACTGGTTGAACGCCAAGATTTAAAAATTATTTATCAAGACCCAAGAACCAGTAGCGTTGGGCGAGGCTTCTTAATGTGGGTAAATCAAGTGTATGGTGATGAAGCTCCAACTGCTTGGAAAACATTGGCAAAACATACCATAACGGTAGGTAAAGGCTGGTCTGAAACTTATGGAGCTTTCTTAAAAGGGGAATCGGATTTAGTATTAAGTTATACTACATCGCCTTTATATCATACGTGGCACGAAAACACCGATAAATATATAGCAGCTCCATTCGAGGAAGGGCATTTAGTTCAAGTGGAAAATGCGGCAATTGTAAAAACGACTAAACAAAGAGCGTTAGCAAATCAATTTTTAGCATTTTTGCATAAGCCGGAGTCGCAACATATTATTTCTTATCATAATGTGATGAATCCTGTTTTAGCGGAAGGTGTTGATTCTGCTTTTGCAGAAATGCCAGGCTATAAAACATTAGAATTTAACCCACCATCTAATGACACCATTCAAAAATGGCTCGCAGATTGGTCAAAAAGCTGGTAATAAATAAGCAGAATGATAGCCGAATTGTAATTCGGCTATCATTTTGTACAAATAGATCAGTATAAATGCAAAATTTTTGCAAATTTATTTGTTAGTCATTCAATTTTGTGTTATTTATAGCCGCCATTACTAAAAACCCGAAGATGTTGATTTTTTCGTATATGCAGTTACAAGGAAGTTAGGTCGTATTCGGGATATAATTTTGACAATAAAATTCCAAACAAGGAGTAATCTATGACTGAAGCGGCTAAAACCACCTCTCTTGGTTTATTAGCATTAGCAGGTGTTGAGCCTTATGAGCCGGCAAAAGATGAAGAGTATATGAATGAAGCTCAACGTGAGCATTTCAAAAAAATTCTGACAGCGTGGCACGGTCAAATTATGGAAGAAGCAGAACGCACAAAAAGCCAGCTTCAAGAAGATATGACAAACTTTGCTGACCCTAACGATCGTGCAAGCCAAGAGGAAGAGTTCAGTTTAGAACTTCGTAACCGTGATCGTGAGCGTAAATTATTGAAAAAAATTGAGCAAACGTTATATAGAATTCAAGAAGACGATTACGGCTTTTGTAACGCTTGCGGCGTAGAAATTGGGATCAAACGCTTAGAAGCCCGACCAACCGCAGATTTATGTATAGATTGCAAAACGTTAGCTGAAATTCGTGAGAAGCAGTTAGGTTTATAAGCAAATTACATAATGCCTCTTTTATAAGAGGCATTTACTATTTAGAGGTGTATTATTTTTAATTATATTAAGTCATTATTTTCCAAACCGAAAAAGCAAGAAAAGGAAAATAAGCCAGTAGTTGAACCAAGAGCAGAGAAAACAACTAAATCTACTCGTCCTAAACGTTCAGCCCCTAAATTAACAGAGCAAAAAAGCCATAAAAAAGGCAGTAAAGGTCATCAAACAGATGTGCCTTCTCATCTCCTACATAAAAAATTTACGTTAAGTGCTGCTCAATACGGCATTAGTCCGAAGGATTTCCCTAAAAATGCCCTTTCTATTGTAGATAAATTACATCTTGCAGGATTTGAAGCCTATATTGTTGGCGGTTGTATCCGTGATCTATTACTTGAGAAAAAACCAAAAGATTTCGATATTGCCACTAATGCTCGCCCAGAAGAAATTCAGCGTATTTTTGGCAGACAGTGCCGATTAATCGGTCGTCGTTTCCGCTTAGCTCACATTGTTTACGGGCGTGAAATTTTTGAGGTGGCAACCTTCCGAGCAGGGCACGCTTCCCACAGCAATGACAAAATCTCGAAAGTAAGCGATGAAGGAATGCTATTGCGTGATAATGTATACGGCACATTAAGAGACGATGCCGAGCGTCGTGATTTTACCGTTAATGCGTTATATTACGATACCAAACGTAACTTGATTTTTGATTTCTTTAAGGGCATTGAAGATTTACGGGTGGGTAAATTATCGCTAATTGGTGAGCCTGCTATTCGCTACCAAGAAGACCCTGTGCGTATGATTAGAGCCATTCGTTTTATGGCGAAGCTGGATATGTTCCTTGATAAAGCAACAGAAGCTCCAATTCGTGATATGGCGGTGCTTTTAACCAATATCCCGGCAGCTCGTTTGTTTGATGAATCGCTCAAATTATTACAAACAGGAGCAGGGCTGAAAACCTATAAATTACTGCGTGAATACGATTTATGGCAATTCTTGTTCCCTGTTTTAACGTCATTTTTCACGCCAAAAGGCGATTCGAATGCGGAGAGAATGATTACCAAAGCATTAAATTCCACAGATGAACGCATTGCAGATAAATTGCCTGTGAATCCTGCGTTCTTATTTGCGGCTCTACTTTGGTATCCATTGCGTGAAAAAATGGAACAACTTAAAAATGAAGGCGGTTTTAACAGCCATGATGCAATGATGTTAGCAGCAAACGATATCTTAGCCGATAGCTGTAAAGCCGTTGCTCTGCACCGCCGTCATACTTCAGTTATTCGTGATATTTGGGCGTTACAGTTCCAAATGATGAAACGCACAGGCAACCGCCCACAGCAAACGTTAGAGCATATCAAATTCCGTGCAGGTTTTGACTTACTGGTAATGCGTGCAGAAATTGAAGGGGGCGATTTAGTTGAGCTTTCCGCTTGGTGGCACGAATACCAATTCAGTAATGAAGGACAACGCAATGAATTGTTAAAATCGGTTCGCCATTTACCAAATGTACAGGCGGAAGTGAAGAAAAAACGTCGCCGCAGAACGTTTAAGAAAAAACCGAAAACTGCTAAAGCAGAATAATTTTGTAGGGGCGAAAAATCTTCGCTCATATTTTCAATATATTATTAAGGGCGAAAGATTTTTCGCTCCTACTTTTTTAGGAAAGGAAAATTATGCAAACTGTCTATATCGCCTTAGGCTCAAATCTAGATAATCCGCTTAAGCAAATTAAACAAGCGGTCGAAAAATTGAAAAAATTTGCAATTCATTTTGAGGTTAGCCCATTTTACGGTTCAAAACCTGTTGGGCCGCAAGACCAGCCCGATTATGTGAATGCCGTAGCGAAATTTGAAACCGAGTTATCGCCAACCGAATTGTTGGATAAGCTCCAAAGTATTGAAAACGAACAGGGCAGAGTGCGTTTACGTCGTTGGGGCGAACGGACGTTGGATTTGGATATTATTTTGTACGGAAATGAGCAAATTCAAACCGAACGTTTGAATGTGCCGCATATCGAGATGAAAAATCGGGAATTTGTGATTGTGCCGATGTTTGATTTAAGCCCCGAATTAGTGCTGCCGACAGGGGAAAAATTAGCCGATATTTACCGGCAATTTAAAGATCATCAAATGGTAACGTTTAATTAATTTTTCGTTTTATTTTCACTTTTCGTGATCACCGCACGGGATTTCTCGTCCATCTTCACATCAATGCGGTGATCTACTACCACATTCATATTAATCGTAATCCCTTCCGCTGGTGTTTCGAGCTGTACTTTAGGGGTACAGGCGGTTAAATTTAGCAAAAAAATTGCAAAACCAAGTTGAGCGATGTTTATCTTTTCCATATTACTTTTCTAATTTTTGATAGAGATAATTTTCTAATTTTTGTTCAAATTGTGAGCCATAGTTAATTAAGTGCCACAAATCAAACATATTTTCTCGATGATTATAGTTTAAATTCACTTTTGATTGATTTTGATTAGAAGATAATTTTAATTTTCCGTCCAGCACTAAATCGCCTTTCGGGCCGACATTAATCAGACTACGAAAATCATTAATCGTGCTTTTATCCACCAAATGTAACAAAATTTGTTCGGTGTAACCACTTTTCTGCATTTCAGACAGCAATTCAGGGGTAAAGGTTAGATAAGAGGTTTCCGCTTGTGTAAGTAAGCCATCACAGATATAGCAAGGCTTACCGCTTAACCAAAATGGCAAGGTTGCGTTGGCTTTACCTTTCAGATCGATTTGTTGATACTGCATAAATTGCAAAATTTTCTCAAAATCTAACTGCTCTAAATTCAAATAAGCCAGTTCGGTTTGCGGTAGAGCAAAGCGTTTTACATTGAGTTTACCGCCAAATAAATCAAAGGATAACTGATTTAAATTCAATGGTTTAGCTTTAGTGTAGGGGTAGTAGCCATTAATTTTCATTGAGGCATTATCAAGGGCTAAATCGCCTAGTTTGATTTGTGCTATGTTTACATCAATCGGTTGTTTTACCCCGAAATGAAAACGTCCATCTCGGTAACGATAAGGTAGAGCAAATTCAATGCCTTTTATCTCGCCATCTGGTAAGGATAATCCTCCGTTGCGAATGGCTAAGTGTCCGCCTGCAATTAAGCCTTTTTCTGCACTGGTGGTAAATGCCGTTTCGCCACGAATTGTACCGCTATTAATTATCCATTGACTCCGAAATGGGAAAAGTGGCTGAAAGCCTTGTGCAGACTGCTCTAGCCAATAGAGTTTACCGATGATTTTGCTGGCATCTGCGGTTAATTGGCGACGAGCAAATAATCTAAGCGGCCCGAGTTCGGTGGTATTGACGGTTCCTTTAAAATTAAGATTTTCCAACTCGCCGTTAAAAGCAAGTTTTGTTTGCGGTTTTGGTAGTAGCCCACCGTAATCAAACTTAATTTCAGGTGATTTGAGCTGAATAGCTCCGTCAAGTGAGAATTTTTTGATATTAAATTTAATCGCTTGGGTGTTAGTTAGCTCTGTTTTAGGAATGGTTATGCCGTCAAGCCTTACAGAGGATAAATCCCCCTTCAGCTCATTAAGCTGTACTGTATTTTTATGCCATTGCCCTCGACCGCTTAAAGTCACTTTGCTGTTCAAAGCATCAAGCTTAGAGCTTCCCCAAATTCGCCATTTCCAACTATCTTTAACGGCTTTTGGGTCTCTTGGATCTTGGAAAAAATCTAACGCTCCTGCTTTAAAATTTTGAGCTTGTCCATCTAAATGGAATTCAATATTTTTAAAGTCAGGACTTTGCCCTCGAAGAATAGCGTGTAATCGCCCGTGAATACCCTGTTTATCTATTTTGATTCCCGCCAGTGGAAAACGTAAATCATCAATCGTTAAATAACGCTCTTTACCTGTCAAACGAAGCAGGGAAGTAGGTAGGAATTTCAGGGTTAAATCATCGTAAGTACCCTGAAAATCCAGCGGAATACTGCTGTAAAGAATAAAATTGCCATGTTTGATATTACCTGTTAAACGCAGTGGTAAATTCAGCCCTTGTTCGGTCATTTCTCCCTCAGAATTGGAGATAACAATATTGCCTTTTCCCCAACTGTTTTGGGAGAGTAGGCTGATGCGGATAGCAGTTTTTAGAGGAAAAAATGGCTCGTTAGTAAAGGATTTTGGCGTAAATTTTGCACTAACAAAACCGTGAAGCGGAAAACGTTCGGTTAAACGCCAGTCGAAACGTCCTTGTTTGATTTCTAGGTTTTTGCCATCAAACAAAAAAGGGAAATCGAGTTTATCATTTTCAGCTTTATTAAGGCTTACCACCCAATTTCCTGCAAGCTGGTCTTCAGTATTTTTCTGCCAGTTGAGGGTGGAGTGTCCTGTTTGTAAGGCTTTTGTTGTAATGACTTCATCAGGAAGCTGCCAATGATATTCTGCTGAAAGGGCTGGCGGGAGAGTAAGGAAATTATCCTCAATGTCAGCAGAAAGCGTGAGTTTATGTTGCTCTTTCTCGCTCGGCTGATAAGTTAAATCGGCATTCAATTTGCTATTTGCAAGAAAGGCAGAAAAATTGACCGCTTGTTGAGCTAATGTAGCCTTGATTTCCCCATTAGACAATGAAAGTTTTAAAGCGGCTTGTTGTTCTAATAACTGGATAATTCTTGGGTTGAAATTCGCAGGCAGATTTTTCCAATTAAGCGAATGAATGGTCGCTTCACCATCAGGAATTACCGCCAGTAATGCTTTTAGCGACGTATAGGTATCACTATTTTCTGATTGAGGAAAAAGCGATAAACAGCGGTAGTCAATATCTAATTGTTCAACAAACAGATGGTTTTGCTTAATCCAAGTAAGATCCGTTTTATCCGCACTAATCAGCGGGCAATCTTGATAAGAAAGTTGGAATTGTGAAACGGATGAGCCTTGCCAATTCAGGTGTAGCCCTTGTGGAAGTTGCACTTTCCAATCTTTCGGCAAAATCCAGTTAATAGGAATAGCAAGTTGGGCATTAGGTACAAATAAAAAGGCAGTAGCCGCAATCAAGATTGCGGTAAGTATGCCGAAAATGTGTAACGCCCATCTCATAAAATCAGGCTACTACATTCGCAAAAGGGTATAACATTGCAAGCAGTGTGGCGACACTCCAAGCGGTCGGATTTTTAATATTTTTTCCAAGTAGTAACCACGCTAACATCAATAAAATCACAAATTGTGTGGCAAAATAAAGAATAAATGAGAGCAACGGCATCTCTGGCATAATTTGCAAATGTTGATATAGCACAAATGCAGACCAGCAGTAATTAAGTATTAAGGCAATTAACGCCGCTTTTACCAATAATTTTAAGAACACCTCTAAACGGCTTTTTGCCAGCATTAAATACCAGCCAGCGAGTAAAATCCCAAGTAGCACTTGGGCAAAATTATTGGCACGAATGCCGTTAAATAATGAAGGCAATTCAATCCAATAAATCGCCAAATATTGAATAGTGCCGATTGCCACAATGCCAAAACCACAATAGATTAAGGTGTTGTAGAGCGTTTCATCTTCGGGCAAACGAAAATAGATCAAGCAAGATAAAATAGCAGCAAAACTTGCAATCGCCATTGGGTTATATTTAGGTGTGAAGCCAATCGAATAAATGAAATTCCCAACGGCAAAAATCAGTAAAAAAGGCAGAATAAAGGTTAAACGACTGGTTTGTCCACGACAAATTTCGCCTTTCCATAATACTAAAATGGCAATGAAAGAGGTAACAAAAAACGCCAATAAATAAGGAGAGATGAAAATGGTGTTATCCGGAGCGGCGTAAAAATTAAGTGCCATTTCAATAAATAACATTAACACCATCGGCAGAGCTGCGTGTGTGGCAATTTCAAGTTTTGATGGGCTGTCGTGATCGTGAGCCATAAATAATCCTAAAAAATGGAAAGAAAATGATTTTAGGCTCAAATTATGCCATAATACGCAAGACTTTTTAACTTCAAGGGGGAAAGAAAATATGCGAATTTTACACACAATGTTACGCGTTGGAGATTTAGAGCGTTCAATCAAATTCTATACCGAAGTGTTAGGTATGCGTTTGTTACGCAGAAGTGAGAATGAGCAATACAAATACTCTTTAGCTTTTTTAGGCTATGCCGACGAAAGCGAAAGTGCAGTGATTGAGCTAACTTACAACTGGGGCGTGGATAGCTACGAGCTAGGCACAGCTTATGGTCATATCGCATTAGGCGTTGATGATATTTATCAAACGATTAAAGATGTGCGTGCCGCAGGCGGTAATATTACGCGTGAGCCAGGCCCTGTATTAGGCGGCACAACCGTGATTGCATTTGCTGAAGATCCCGATGGTTACAAAATCGAATTTATTGAAAATAAAAACGCACAAGCCGCATTAGGAAACTAATTCCTTTCACATAGTCACAAGCGGTCGGATTTGTAAAAAATTTTGCAAATCAGACCGCTTGTATTTTTAAGTTGAAATAAAATGGAAAATATAACTGAATCTATCCCTCAATCGACTACACCACCAACCGATTATAATCTATTAAAAAATCGCTTTCGTGGCTATTTGCCTGTTGTGATTGATGTTGAAACGGCAGGGCTAAATGCTCAAACCGATGCGTTATTGGAGCTGGCGGCAATTACAGTTAGAATGGACGAAAACGGCTATTTAGTTGAAGATCAAAAATGCCATTTTCATATCAAGCCATTTGAAGGGGCAAATATCAACCCCGAATCTCTTAAATTTAACGGCATTGATATTGATAACCCCCTGCGTGGTGCGGTGGCAGAGAATATTGCGATCCCTGAAATGTTTAAAATGGTGCGTAGGGCGATGAAAGAACAAGGTTGCCAGCGTGCGATTATTGTGGCTCATAATGCCACATTCGATCAGAGTTTTTTACAAGCAGCAATCAAGCGGATTAACGCTAAACGTGATCCATTCCACCCTTTTGCAATGTTTGATACCGCAACACTTGCTGGTTTTATGTATGGGCAAACCGTGTTAGTTAAAGCCTGCCAAGCTGCCCAAATTAACTTTGACGGGCACCAAGCGCATTCAGCATTATACGATACCGAAAAGACCACAGAGCTATTTTGTGCTATGGTGAATAAACTAAAAGATTTGGGCGGCTTTCCACACATTTAGTGTAGAGGAAGATGGGCGTTATTTTTCAATTTTTATTATTTAAAAGATGGCTCTCTAAAAAAATATAATCTAGCTATTTACACAGTCCTTCTATATAAATAAAATGGTAATCATTTTTAATTAAGGAGAAAATTGTGTTTAAAATAAAAAATAGCGTTATTTTATTGAATGCTGTACTACTTTCGGCTTGTACTTCAAACGGTGGTAGTTTTGATACCAATTCAGTTAAGGCAAGCTCATCTTATTCTAGCTCTTCTAAAGACTCAACAGCCCAACCTAAATCAGAACGTAGAACGATATCTTCGACTGAAAGCCCGGCTCAACCATCCTTAGGATTTCAAACTAAAATTCCACGTCGTAATTTCTTTGGTGGCACTGGAGAGGAAAATGGGGCGATTGAGGCGATCACGCCTATTGTAGGTGAGTCGTTAGATATTGAGAAAGAAGTAAAAAAACTTTTTGAAGAAGTGAAAAAGCTTGGTGGTGATGAAGACCTGATTATTCATACTCACGATGGAAAAAAATTACATCGTAAGCGAGAGATGAAATTTGTTCGTTCGGGTTATTTCCTTCATTTAGGTGCTGCAGCCGAGACAAGTAAACGAGGAGAACCTCGTCTTCTAAAAACAGGCCATACAGGGTATGTTTATTATTTAGGCACTCAACCATCTAAAGCTTTCCCAACCCAAGTAGCAACTTATGAAGGAACTTGGGATTTTACTACTAATGCATCTACAAAAAATAAAAGTAAGTATTTTGAAGGAGGTGCTGGTACGAATGTTGGGGCTACGCCAGAAAACAACCAAGCAAATACAGAGGTGGAAGACAATCCTGTAGGGCATAGTAGTAAGTTTGAGGTTAATTTTAGCGATAAAACGCTTAAAGGTACTTTAACTAAAAATGGCTATGTAAATCCAAGGAAAAAGGACAAGCAGGAAATTACTGATCATTATAAGATAGAAGCGAATATCCACGGAAACCGCTTTAATGGTAAGGCAAAGGCTTTAAAAACAGACGATCCTTACTTTGGTAAAGATAGTAATACAGTAGAAGGCGGTTTTTATGGCGATAAAGCTCAGGAACTTGCGGGAAAATTTTTGGCAGATGACAAATCAATTTTCGTTGTATTTGCGGGTAAGCGTGATGAAAAAGGTGAAGACAAGGTCGAAAAGAAATTTGATTCAGTGCAAGTGAGTTTGAAAGATTTGGCTAAATCAGATATGGATACTTTTGGTCTGGCAACTCATTTAGTTATTGATGGTGTTCAAATTGCTTTATTGCCAGAAGAAAAAACACGTTTTGCTGATATGGATTTTTATCAAGCATTAACAAAAAATATAAATGGTAAAGATTACAAAATTACAGTCTGTTGTAATAATTTAGACTATGTCAAATTCGGTACATTTGAGCAAGTGGGTAAAGACGGGCATCAATACCTAGTGGGTGAACGTACGGCAGTTGCTGATTTACCAAAAGAGGCTCGTATTTATCGTTATACTGGCACTTGGAATGGCATCATTCGTAGTAAGGACGAGCGTGTAGGTGGCGATTCGCCAAGTGATAAAGCTCATGGTACTCGTTCTATATTTAATGTGAATTTTGCTGATAAGAAGATTGAGGGCAAATTAATTGCAAATGATGGTTTAGAGACAAATCCGATGCTGACATTAGATGGAAAGATTGAAGGCAATGGTTTTAGCGGTACAGCAAAAACGGGTGAAAAAGGCTTTAATATTGATAATAAGAGTACAACTGGTGGTACAGATGTTCATCTTAATGCCAAATTTGAAGGTGGTTTTTATGGTCCGCAAGCTGCTGAATTAGGCGGCATTGTGCATAGTGCAGAAACTAATAAAGATAAAGTGAGTATCACTTTCGGTGGAAAACGCTAGGTAGAAAATAAGCCAAGACTTACCCGCTCTAACAAGCGGGTAATTTTCGCCAAAAAAATGCAAAATCTAAAGGAGATAAATAAAACAATGAAAGAACATACTTTCCATTATTCGCCGATTGCTATAGCAGTCATTTTTTCCGTCTCACACTCTCAATTATTTGCTAATGAACATCAAATGACAAACGATCATTCTGTAGTTCTCGATGAAGTTATTGTGACAGAGAGCCATTATGCTCACGAACGTCAAAACGAAGTAACTGGCTTGGGGAAAGTAGTGAAAAATTATCACGAAATGAGTAAAAATCAAATTCTTGGTATTCGTGATTTAACTCGCTATGACCCTGGTATTTCGGTGGTGGAACAAGGTCGCGGTGCAAGTAGTGGCTATGCCATTCGAGGTGTAGATAAAAACCGTGTCAGCTTACTTGTTGATGGGCTACCACAAGCGCAGCATTATCATACGCTAGGTTCAGATGCTAATGGTGGTGCAATTAATGAGATTGAGTATGAAAACATTCGTTCAATTGAGTTAAGCAAAGGAGCAAGTTCTGCGGAATATGGTTCTGGTGCGCTAGGTGGTGCTATTGGTTTTCGTACTAAAGATGCGCAGGATATTATTAAAGAGGGGCAGCATTGGGGCTTAGATAGTAAGACCTCTTATGCCAGCAAAAATAGCCATTTTTTACAGTCTATCGCAGCGGCTGGTGAGGCGGGTGGTTTTGAAGCACTTGTTATTGCAACTCACCGACACGGTAAAGAGACCAAAATTCATTCCGAGGCAAATAAATTAAAACATAATATTCGTCGTATAACCGGCTTTGAAAATCGCTACGATCTTTACCCAGATTCCGCACAGAATGCTCCCGGAGGATCTTTTTTTATTGTGGAAGATACTTGCCCAACATTAGATTGTACTCCTCGTGCAAGGCCTAAGTTGAACCGCGATAATTTCCCAGTGAGAACATCTCCGGAATATACGCCTGAAGAGCGCAAACAGCTTGAGCAGATTCCTTATCGCACTGAGCAGCTCTCAGCCCAAGAATATACCGGTAAAGATCGCATTGCACCAAACCCTTTAGATTACAAGAGTAATTCTGTTTTTATGAAGTTTGGCTATCACTTTAACTCGTCTCATTATCTTGGCGCAATCTTAGAAGATACGAAGCAGCGCTATGATATGCGTGATATGCAAACGCCAGCTTACTATACAAAAGACGATATTAATATCAGGGTAGACGACTTATCACGTAAGAACTCTTCTGTTTATGAAGGGGATAATATTTTAGATGGCTTAGTGTTCAATAAAAGGATCCCTTATGGGGTGCGTTATAGCCATGTGAAGTTTTTTGATGAACATCACCACAAACGTCGTTTAGGATTCACCTATAAATATAAACCAGAGAATAATCGCTGGTTGGATAGCATTAAACTCAGTGCGGATAAACAAGATATTGAACTATATAGCCGGCTACATCGCTTGCATTGTAGCGATTATCCTGTGGTAGATAAAAATTGCCGTCCGACTTTGGATAAATCTTGGTCGATGTATCGAACTGAGCGTAATAATTACCAAGAAAAGCATCGTGTCATTCATTTAGAATTTGATAAAGCGCTAAATGCTGGTCAAGGCGTATTTAAGCAAACCCACAAACTGAATTTAGGGTTGGGCTTTGATCGATTTAATTCGCTTATGGATCATGGGGATATAACTGCCCAATATACCAAAGGCGGTTATACCAGCTACCGCGGTAGAGGGCGTTTAAATGACCCATATATTTATCGTCGCAATCCACGCAGTATTGAAACGGTATCTTTGTGTAATAATACACACGGCGACATCATAAACTGTGAACCGCGTAAAATTAAAGGCGGTAGCCATTTTGTTAGCTTCCGCGATCTGATAACGAGCGAGTATGTGGATTTGGGATTAGGGGTGCGTTTTGATCAACATCGATTTAAATCTGATGATCCGTGGACACTTAGCCGAACTTATCGAAATTGGTCTTGGAATGGTGGGATTACGCTTAAACCAACAGAGTTTGTATCGCTTTCTTATCGCATTTCAAACGGTTTTAGAGTGCCTGCATTCTATGAACTTTATGGTAAACGTGATCATATTGGGCTTAAAGATAACGAATATGTGCAACGCGCGCAACGTAGCCACCAGTTAGAGCCAGAAAAATCGACTAATCATGAGATTGGAGTTAGCTTTAAAGGTCAATTTGGTTACCTTGATGTGAGCTATTTCCGTAATAACTATAAAAATATGATTGCGACAGCATGTAAAAGAATAATACAAAAATCACACTGTTTCTATAACTACCATAATATTCAAGATGTAGCACTAAACGGGATAAATTTAGTCGCTAAATTTGACTTACACGGTATTTTATCTATGCTGCCAGATGGTTTTTATTCATCAGTTGCTTATAACCGTGTAAAAGTAAAAGAGCGGAAACTAAACGACTCAAGACTCGATAGCGTAAACGATCCTATTCTAGATGCGATTCAGCCAGCACGCTATGTGCTTGGATTCGGCTACGATCACCCAGAAGAAAAATGGGGAATTGGCATTACTACCACCTATTCTAAAGCCAAAAACGCCGATGAGGTGGTAGGCACACGTCATCACGGCATATATCGCGTTGATTTAGGTGGCAAACTTACCGGTTCTTGGTACACTCACGATATCACCGGTTACATCAATTATAAAAACTATACATTACGAGGTGGCATTTATAATGTGACTAACCGTAAATATTCTACTTGGGAATCAGTGCGTCAATCCGGTGTGAATGCGGTAAACCAAGACCGAGGTAGCAATTACAGTCGATTTGCCGCACCGGGGCGAAATTTCAGTTTAGCATTTGAAATGAAGTTTTAGACGGCAAAATAAAATAGAAAAACGCTGAATAGTATATTCAGCGTTTTTTGTTGGCTCTAACTAATTACATACGAATTAAAATCGTGTTTTAACGGTCGGTTAGACTAACCCATACCGTATTTTTTTAATTTTTTGCGTAATGTGCCACGGTTAATGCCTAGCATTGTGGCAGCACGGGTTTGGTTGCCACGGGTGTATTGCATTACCATATCTAGCATTGGGTGTTCGATTTCAGATAATACTAATTCGTATAATTCTGTTGGATCTTCACCATTTAATTGAGATAAATAGTTTTTTAATGCTGCTTTAACGTTATCACGAAGAGGTTTATTAACCTGTTGTGCTTGTGCATTTAACATTGTTACTGTTAATGGGTTTTGTGTAGGTTGTTGTTCTAACATTTTTTTCTATCCAACTTTATTATTAAGATTCTAACGAATCGATTTAACAAAATCTTCTAATGCGTTTAATTGCTCTTTGGTTGAGCTTAACGTATTAAAAGTGCGTTTAAAATTTGATTCCGGTTGTAATTGTTCCACATACCAACCAACGTGTTTACGAGCAATTCGATAGCCTTTTTCTTCCCCATAAAAGTGGTGTAAGTCTTCAATATGCTTAAACATTAGTTGATATTTTTCATTTTCGGGTAATGTGGAATATTGCCCGGTTTCAAAAAAATCGTTGATTTCCTTAAATAGCCAAGGATTACCAAAACTTCCTCGCCCAATCATTACTGCATCAGCATTGGTGTAATCTAAAACAGATTTCGCTTTTTCAGCCGAAATAATATCGCCATTAGCAATAATGGGGATTGATACAGCTTGTTTAACGGCTTTGATGCTTTCATATTCCGCCTCGCCATTGAATAAACAACTGCGGGTGCGTCCGTGAATAGTAAGGGCTTTAATGCCGGATTGTTCTGCAATTTTGGCTATTACCAGACAATTTCTATTTTCAAGATCCCAGCCTGTTCTAATTTTTAGCGTAACAGGCACATCAACGGCATTAACCACAGCATCTAATATTTGAGCGACTAATTCAGGTTCACGCAGCAGAGCAGAGCCTGCCATTTTTTTGTTTACCTTTTTAGCGGGGCAACCCATATTAATATCAATAATATTGGCACCATACTCAACATTCACTTTTGCGGCTTCTGCCATCTCTATTGGATCTGAACCTGCAATTTGTACAGCATTAATGCCGATTTCTTCGTGATGAGCTAAACGCAATCTCGATTTTTCGGTATGCCATACATCAGGATTTGTGGACATCATTTCTGAAAACGTCAAACCTGCACCAAGTTGGCTACATAATCGGCGAAAAGGCTGGTCGGTAATACCTGCCATCGGTGCAAGGAAAATACGGTTTTTAATTTCATATTGTCCTATTTGCATTTTTAACCTTTTATTAACAAATTTGAAGTAATTTTAACCAGAGGGATATCCAAATAAAAAGTACGGCAAATACCGTACTTCTTTATTAATCATTTAGTTATCAGTTTTACTGATTTAGGGGGCGTATAATACGCATTTTTTAATCATTTTGGAAGTCTATAAATTAGACAATTTGCAAAAATAGTGAAAATATTTTTATTGACAATATAAAAAATAGGGCTAAGCGTGCTTTATTTCAGCAACTTCACCACGGTTTCCAACCCAATGAATTTCTGCAATGGTGGAAGTTGGGAATTGCACATTGCTTCGGTTGTTGGTTAAACGTTGGCTTAAATCGAACACCAATGGTAAATGAGATACCAACAGAATATTTTTTGCTCCTTCTTCTCTTAAAAAATGGAGATAGTCTTCAACCGTGTAGGGGTTGCCATCTGGCGTAATTTCTTCCCACTCTTCGATAAGCGTTGCAAAATTTTGGGAAAAATTGACCGCTTGCATACCTGTAATGAGATTTTCAAGGGTTTGCTTAGCTCGAAGATAAGGGCTAACCAGAATTTTATCGAGTGTTATTTGCTTATTGTTTAAATATTCTCCAAGCCATTTGCCTTGTGAAATAACATTTTTTATACCGTTGTTGGTTAAACTACGAGCAGTATCGCTTGAGGCATTAAAACCTGCTTCTCCGTGTCGCATAATCCAAATATTCATAACATTCTCCTTAACTTGTATTTAAACTCTTATCATTTAGGCGTATAATGACCCCCGTTTAACGCATAATCAAGTGCTTAGAAAGATTTTAACTTATATTTTTAAATTTATTACGGAGTCAAATAATGTCTAGAAAACTCAGAAGAACCAAGATCGTTTGTACAATGGGACCAGCAACGGATCGTGGCAATACGTTAGAAAAAATTATTGCCGCAGGTGCGAATATGGTGCGTATGAACTTCTCTCACGGTATCCCTGAAGATCATATCGAGCGTGCAAATAAAGTGCGTGAAATTGCCTCAAGATTAGGTCGCCACGTTGCTATTTTAGGCGATTTACAAGGCCCTAAAATTCGTGTTTCTACATTTAAAGACGGCAAAATTTTCTTAAACATTGGCGACAAATTTACCTTAGATGCAGATTTACCACGTGGCGAAGGTCATCAATATGCAGTAGGTTTAGACTATAAAAACTTACCAAACGATGTAGTACCGGGCGATATTTTGTTATTAGATGACGGTAACGTACAACTTAAAGTGTTAGAAGTTGATGGTGTGAAAGTGCATACCGAAGTAACCGTTGGCGGCCCGTTATCAAACAATAAAGGGATCAACAAATTAGGCGGTGGTTTATCAGCTCCTGCATTAACTGAAAAAGATAAAGAAGATATTAAATTAGCGGCGAAAATTGGTGTAGATTACCTAGCGGTTTCATTCCCACAATCAAGTGCTGACTTAGATTATGCTCGCCAATTAGCGAAAGAAGCAGGTTTAGATGCAAAAATTGTAGCAAAAGTTGAACGTGCAGAAACTGTTGCAACGGAAGAAGCAATGGACGACATCATTTTAGGTGCAGATGTGGTGATGGTTGCGCGTGGTGATTTAGGCGTTGAAATTGGTGATGCTGCATTAGTGGGTGTACAAAAACGTTTAATCCGCCGTGCCCGCAAATTAAACCGTGTGGTTATTACGGCAACACAGATGATGGAATCAATGATCAAAAAACCAATGCCAACCCGTGCTGAGGTAATGGACGTTGCAAACGCAGTATTAGATGGTACTGATGCGGTAATGCTTTCAGGTGAAACGGCAAACGGTGATTACCCTGTTGAAACCGTTAAATCAATGGCTGAAGTGTGCTTAGGTGCGGAAACAATGCCAAGTATTAACATTTCTCGTCATCGTATGGAAGGTAGATTTAAATCAATTGAAGAAGCAGTTGCAATGTCTGCAATGTACACAGCTAACCACTTAGAAGGCGTATCTGCAATTATTTCATTAACTCACTCAGGCGAAACAGCGAAATTAACCAGCCGTATTAGCTCAGGCTTGCCGATTTATGCAATGTCTCGCAACCAAAAGGCATTAAATCTTTGTGCATTATATCGTGGTGTAACACCTGTATATTACAATGAAGATAGCCGCACAATGGAAGGTGCTAGAAAAGCTATTGTCCAATTAAAAGAGCAAGGTTATTTATTAACTGGTGAATTAGTACTTCTAACTCACGGTGATGAGTTAAGAGCAGGCGGTACAAATACTTGCCGTATCTTAAGAGTTGAATAACCTACCGATTAACGCCAAAAGCCACATAAAACACTTTATGTGGCTTTTTTTATATCTTAATATAAGCCTACTCAATGTTTAACCCGTTAGATTACTATGCCAAATAAACCACTCTCGATTTGTATTTTACGCCTCTCTGCTATTGGCGATGTGTGCCACACTTTAGCGGTAGTGCAAGCTATTCAGCGACATTATCTTTCTGCTGAAATTACTTGGATTATCGGCAAAACTGAAGCCGCTTTAATGAAAGATATCCCGAATGTTACCCTCATTCCCTATGATAAAAAAACAGGGTGGAAAGGAATCTTTACGTTATGGAGTTCCCTTTCTCACAAGCGGTTCGATTTTTTACTTAATTTGCAAACCGCATTTAGAGCCTCAATGCTTTCACTTGGGATTAAAGCCGATAAAAAAATCGGCTTTAATAAAGACAGAGCAAGAGAAATGCAGTGGCTGTTTACCAATCAGAAAGTGGAGATGACAAATTCTCCCCACGTTCTTGATGGACAAATGATGTTTGCAAAAGCCATTGGCGTAACGGATTTATCAGCAAATTGGCATTTGCCAATAAGTGATGAAGATTTAGCTTATAGTAAACAATTCATTGATTTTACTCGAAAAAATGTACTAATTGCTCCTTGCTCAAGTAAAAAAGAGAAAGATTGGTTGCCAGAACGATATGCAGAAATTGCAAACTGGCTAGGTACGCAAAACATCAATGTATTAATTGCAGGTTCCCCTTCTCAATATGAAATGGATACAGCGAATAACATTCAGCAACTTGTACCTAAGTGCGTTAATATTGCAGGGAAAACCTCATTAAAACAGCTTGCAGGTGTTATTCGACAAGTGGATTTAGTGATTTCTTCAGACTCAGGCCCAGCCCATATTGCGACTACTCAGAACACACCTGTTATTGGCTTGTATGCAATCCATAACCCAAGACGAACAGGGCCCTATCAAGATTTAGATAAGGTGGTTTCTGTATATGATGAGGCAATTTTGCAATCCTACGGTAAATCTTGGCAAGAACTGGCTTGGGCAACCAAAGCCAAAGGTAAAGATTGGATGGAAAAAATCACTGTTGAGGCGGTTAAGCAAAAAATAGTTGAAACTTTAAAAATAAAGCTGTAAATTAAGTGTAATTTAAAATTTACACAAGGAAAATAAAATGAACACTGTATTCAATCAAGATAGCGTACACAATGTTAATATTCAAGATGAAAAAGTTTTACTTACCCCATACGAGCTAAAACAGGAATTTCCATTACCAGAACATTTACGAGAGCAAATTGCACGCTCACGCAAAGAGATCTCAGATATTATCCACAGACGTGATAAACGCCAGTTAATTGTGATCGGGCCTTGCTCTATTCACGATCCAGTAGCTGCTATTGAATATGGTAAAAAACTCAAGGCACTTGCAGATCAAGTAAGCGATAAGCTCTACATTGTAATGCGTGTTTATTTTGAAAAACCTCGTACCACAGTGGGCTGGAAAGGCTTAATTAACGATCCGAAAATGGACGGCTCTTTTGATGTCGAAACAGGCTTGCGTATCGGGCGTAAACTTTGTCTTGATTTAGCTGAACTCGGCTTACCGCTGGCAACTGAAGCCCTAGATCCAATGACCCCTCAATACCTTGCCGATTTATTCAGCTGGTCTGCGATTGGGGCAAGAACCACCGAATCCCAAACCCACCGTGAATTGGCTTCAGGCCTATCAATGGCGGTTGGCTTTAAAAATGGTACAGATGGTGGCTTAGCGGTTGCGTTAAATGCAATGCAATCTTCCGCCCAAAGCCATCGTTTTATCGGTATTAACCAAAAAGGGCAGGTGACGTTACTCAAAACCAAAGGCAATGCGGACGGACACATTATTTTGCGTGGTGGCAAAACGCCAAACTATGAAAAACAATATGTTGATGATTGCGAGTGGGTACTTAAACAAGCGAATTTGCCTACGGCGATTATGATCGATTGTAGTCACGGCAACTCAAATAAAGATTACCGCCGCCAGCCGATTGTGGCAGAAAATGCCTTGGAACAGATTCTTGCAGGCAATACCTCGATTATCGGTTTAATGATTGAAAGCAATTTACACGCAGGTAATCAATCATCAGAATTGCTGTTCGAGCAGATGAAATATGGCGTTTCCATTACAGACGCTTGTATTGACTGGCAAACCACAGAAGAGCTTTTAACCCATTTTGCCGCAAAATTGCGAGATTAACTATTTGCAAAAAATGAGATAAAAATTATTCACAATCCTTGTAAGGATTGTTCACAGCTTCGCTGCCGTTGGCAAAGCCAACGTTCAAAAAGCGATGCTTTTTGTGACCGCTTGTTTTACCTTGATAAGAGCATTGATAACAAATATGAACCCATTAGCCCCATTACGCGAACAGATCGACCAAGTCGATCAACAACTTATTGCATTACTTTCCAAACGCTTAGCTCTTGTGGCTGAAGTAGGGAAAGTGAAATCAGAACACGGTATTCCAGTTTATGCCCCAGAGCGAGAAAGTGCAATGATTTCCGCTCGCCGAGAAGAGGCGGAAAAACAAGGCATTCCAGCCGATCTGATTGAAGATGTGCTACGCCGTATAATGCGTGAATCCTATGCTAATGAAAATAAACACGGTTTTAAAAGAGTGAATGACACCATTCAAAAAATCGTGATTGTGGGCGGTAAAGGGAAATTGGGTGGGCTGTTTAGCAATTATTTAACCTTATCTGGCTATAATGTGGAGGCGTTAGGGAGTGATGATTGGGGCAATGCCGAGCAGATTTTAGCCAATGTCGATGTGGTTATTGTGTGTGTGCCGATTGCTAACACCCTAGAAACCATCGAACGCTTAAAACCTTATTTAACCGAAAATATGATTTTGGCGGATTTAACCTCCGTTAAACATCAGCCATTACAAAAAATGTTGGAAGTGCATAATGGAGCGGTAGTTGGTTTGCACCCAATGTTTGGGCCAGATATTGCGAGTCAGGCAAAACAGGTGATTGCTTGCTGTAATGGGCGTTTCCCTGAGCGTTATGAATGGCTGATTGAACAAATGAAAATTTGGGGTGCGAAAATTGAACCGATTGAGGCAAAAGCACACGATAACGCAATGACTTACATTCAAGCCTTACGCCACTTTTCCACCTTTGCATTCGGGCTACACCTCTCTCGCCAGCCGGTGCAACTCTCTCAATTATTGGCTCTATCTTCGCCGATTTACCGCTTAGAGTTGGCAATGATTGGGCGTTTATTTGCCCAAGACGGCAGCCTATATGCCGATATTATTGCCGATAAACCGGAAAATTTAGCCACCATCGAAACCTTGAAAGAGAGTTTTGAACAAGGGCTGGATTTCTTTAAACGCAATGACAAAGCCGGTTTTATCAAGGCTTTTGAGGAAGTTCATCACTGGTTTGGCGATTATTCCGAACAATTCTTAAAAGAGAGTAGAGTGCTGTTGCAACAGGCGAATGATTCAAGACGTTAGTTATTGAGGGTATTTTTGACAACTATATTGATACAATGTAATATAAAGAAGTTGGGGCGATTACCAGTCGCCCCTTGCGAGTGCCACTTACGACACCAGTCTCTCGACTAATTGAAGTAGGGTAAATACTTCAATCGCTGCGCCAACAGCGGCAAGAAGTAGGAGTAAAATCCAAAACTTCATCGTAAGCCTCCTTAACGCTACTAAGGATGATTTAGGCTCAGATGCGCTACCGTTAATAGCTCATCACAATGAGCCTACCAGTAGCGTGCAAGAATTATATCACATAAAGACTGTCTGTATAGACAGTCTTTTGTTTTTATACCGCCCCTCTTGACCAAATGCACAAAGCCGTTATTCCTTGCTTGAACTTGTTTTCTCTGTTTTTTATTTAAAATAAAACAAAGTGATTTTTCAAGAATAAAGCAATGAATAATATCAAAACCTACCTCAGCAACCTAACCAAAGCAGACATTGAAAACGCCACTAAAGAAGAGCTTGCATTAATCATTGATTATATGGGGCAAGTGAAAGGGGATTTGGATTTTTCCGCTTTAATTAAAGATAAAGTCGAGCAATTTAAACAGTTTGCGACAGAGGCGAATAATAAAATTATTTTAGAAGCCGCATTGCAAGAGCAACAAGAAAAACAAGAGCTTTTGCGTGAGCGTGTGCGTTTTATGCGAAACCTTGATTATATTGAGAAAACGGTGCAGGTTCAAAATACTCGTGAGGAAGATAGTAGCCGTATTCAACGTAATATAGATAGACAACAACAGCAAATTCAATCTCATTTAGCTGCGATGGCGATATTTCAGCAACGTTTTGATAGAGTGGAAGCGTTTTTTAAATCTCAAGAATATAAAGAAATTGAGAAAAAAATGGATGATTTTGTTGCTAAACGTCCAGAATTTGCTGAGATTTGGAATGAGACTAAACCAACAGAAGAAAAGCTTATTGCGGCTAAAGAACTTCTTGAAATGGCTAGAAATTCAACTCCCCCTTTGCCAAATGTAGAAAAAATTGCCGAAACAAGCGTTTCATTTATGGAAAATAGTCGGCAAATTTTACAAAATGATAGTTTAAGTGAAAAACAAAAATTAAAAGAATTATTGCTTTTGCAAATTAAAAGTATATTAGAGCTTAAATCTTATTTAAAAGAGAATGGCGATAAATTAACCCCACTTAAAGCGAATGTGATTAGAGGGTTTGCTCGTAAGATAGGGAAAAGTGAGCTTTCAGAAGAAGATTTGTTGGAATTATATAAAAATATCGAAAGTGGCAAAATGAAGATTCAAGATATAAAAAGTCAAGTTTTTTATTTTGATGCTTTTGTTGCTGAATCAAATATTAATGAAACCATTCAAAAACGTAAGGAATTGCAAGCAAAAATCGCCACCTATAAAGAAGATGAAATCCCAGCCCATTTAAAAGGTCAGCTTAATAATTTAATTTATACTGAAATTACCGTAGGGGTGACGAATCATATTCTTGCAAAACAAAAAGATGATGAAAATCTCAAAGGGTATCAAATTAAAATCAGTAGCTTTGGCTCCGATATGGGGGTGATTTCATTAAAATCCAAAGATGGCGGACAAGTTATGTTGGATTTTACCGAAGCGATGTTGAAAGTGGGGTTGAAAAATTTAACTTCGGAAAATAAAAAAGATATTAACTCAATTGATGACTTCTTAAAAGATTTCACCAACACCAATACAAAATTTACCCTTGTGAATGAAGAAGAGGGAAATGAGGCAAAATTTAACGGTATTAATGAGCAATATGCGAAGTTAAGAGCATTGGTGAGCTATAAATTAGAAAATCAGGATAATGCTGAATTAATGGATGTGTTAAAAGGGCATATTATGACGATGAAAAAAACATTAATTTCCGCTTATGTTAATGACCCTCATCTAAGAATGAATCGAGAAGAAGCAGAGCGTTTTATAAACCGTATGACCGAAGAAGAAATTATGGCGAATAACGCTTATGGTGCATACAATAATGTTTATAAAAAAGAAGTTCAATTAACGCCCGCTTATTCTTTGGGGGTTATTTTACAGAAAATAAAAAATAAAGAACCTGTTAGCGAGGAAGAAAAACAGTTCGCCCTAGATGAATTATCTAAACAGGGAAAACCGTTAGGAGAAATTAAAGAAGAATATCCACAATTAGATAAGCTTGTCGCAAAAGAACACGAAGCGGTCGCATTTAATCAAGAAAATGCAAATGAGCAAACGAAAGAGGCTCAAATACAGCAAAAAGGATTTGGCTTTGAGGCATAAAAAACAGCGGGATTATCCCGCTGTTTTATTTATTCTTCATATAATTTTAGATTTCTTATGATTTGAGAAGAAAAGTTGATTTCATCTCTTAATTGATTAAATTCAGGCGTACCCTCAATTTTCATTAAGTAATCCCAAAATTGATATTTCACCGCTCGCTGAATGTTTTTAATATTGCCATCATATTGGAAAACCATTTCAGGATTATAGCCGTCCAAATAAATCGTTTTACGCATTGGTTTTAAGGTTTGAAAACCCTCAATAAAGATTTTCGTCATCTTAACAATATCGCTTTCAGATTTATTCTCTTGTTTTAAGAATTTCTTTAATGCTAATTCAACGGTAGTGTCTGCACTTGTTACTTTTCTAACAAATTTCCATTGGGGCGTTAAAATTGCTTTTCGTTCACCATTGACGATTTCATATTTAGTTTTACCATCATCAGGAAATGCAGGGGCTTTCACCGTAATCTTTCCAAATTCAGGGTCGGTAAAAGTATCACCAATTTTAGCGTGTGCGGTAGTGGCTAATGCAAGTAGTGCAATCGTAATTAGTTTTTTCATAATAGGCTCCATTTTTAATGGGTAATCTTTATTTTAATAAAAAATTTTTGTGCATTTAGGGGATATGGGGGTGTTTATTTTGTTAATGAATTCTATAATTTCATTAGAAGCCTGATTTAGTATTAAGGCTTGCTCTTCTGAAAGAACTGGTGAATTTCCCATATTTTACTTCTCTATATAACAATAGCCAACTGAAAATAAAGTTGGCTATTAATATTTAATTTAAATGTAGCATTCAATTTCTTCTGTAAGCTCGTCCAGTGAGGTTATTTCTTTTCTCTCTATTCTACCTAAAATATAATCTAGGGAAGATAATGCTTCATCGTAATCTGATAAGATTTCACTTTCTCCATTTAATAACCCATTATTCTCATCAGCGAAGTCGCTATATAAATCTACTGCCTGCTCACTAATTTCATTTAACTCCTCTTTTTTTTGTTCAAGGAATTTGATGTCGTCAGAGGTAAGGGCTTTTCTATTTTCAATGTGTTCTAAAATGTCTGCCTTAATTTGAGATAGTCCAGTGTCTAGCATAGATTCTCCTTATGTTTGGATAGATATTAGTTTTTATTCTAAGTGATTCTTTTTTTGTGTCAATATCTATTCAAAATAATTTTTATAAAATCTAACAACCTCAAGTACAAACTCCCCCAACGTAAATATTGAAAGAAATCGCGAGCGGTTTCTTCATTAATATTTTTAATCGATTTTATGGTTAATTTTGAGTTTTCTTTATTTAATCCTAATAATTGGTAAAGCATTTTTAAAAGTAAAATAGCGTCTTTAGACATTACAATTTATTTTAAAAATGCGATAGGGAGAAAACCAAATAGATGAGAAAATTTTTTTTAAAATATTTTTTGCAAATTTTTGCCATAAATTAACTGCTTGCAAGTGGCTGAATATCGCCGTTTTTCACTTCAAACAAGCAATCATCTTGCCTATCTTGCCACTGCATTTGATTGAGCTGATCTTGGGTAATGGCAGTAACGAATACTTGCGAGCCGCTTTCTCTTAAACGATGAGCCAAAAGTTCACGCTTGGTGGGGTCGAGTTCGGAGGCAAAGTCGTCAATTAAAAACAGGCATTGGCGTTGTTTTTGGGCAACCAAATGCTCGCCTTGAGCCAGTCTTAAGGCACACATCAATAGCTTTAATTGCCCACGGGAAAGGACATCTTCCACCGGCAAGCCATTTGCTTTAAACCGGAAATCAGCTTTTTGTGCCCCAATCATTGTATAACCAATGGCTTTATCACGCTCAAAGCCTTGTGCCAAAATCTCGGCATAATCTGTTCCCTTTTCCCAACCTTGATGAAAACTTAAGCCGATTTCTATTTCAGGTAAGAAAAATTGGCAGGTTTTCTCAATTTCAGGGCGGAGAGCTTCGGCATATTCCGCTCGCATTTGGCTGACTGCATAGGTGGTTTTAACCAGTTCGATATCCCACGCTTTCAGCTCTTGGTAAGAGCGAACTTGCTGGAGTGCGGAGTTTCTTTGTTTGAGCAAACGGCGAAGATTGTTCCAATGAGCGTAGAAATCACTGTGTTGGTGGAATAATCCCCAATCTAAAAAGGCACGACGAAAGCTCGGGCCACCGTTTAGTAGTGTTAAGCCTTCAGGAGTAATTACTTGCATTGGCAATAAATGGGCGAGATCAGCAATTTTATTGCCATCTTCGCCATTGATTTTGAGGCTCGTATCGCCACTTCGATATTTTTGAATGCCCACCGACCAGCTATGTTGAGCTTCATCGATTTTGCCGTGTAGCACGAAATCATCTTTATCGTAGTGAATAATGCGGTTACTGATATGGCTTTTAAACGAACGCCCGTGTCCTAAATAGAAAATCGATTCCAACAAGCTCGTTTTACCGCTGCCGTTTGCACCCACTAAAAAGTTAAAGTGGGGGCTAAAGCCCAAATCGGCATTTTGGATATTGCGGAAATGATTAATCAGTAAACGGGTTAAAGCCATAAAGTTAAATGCAAGCGGTTAAAAATGAGCGATATTTTACCAAATTTGCAAACTTTTGGGAAAAATTAACCGCTTGCAGATTAGAAAAGCGTTCAGTAAAATGAACCGCTTATTTTATCGCTAAATTTAGAGGAAAAATTATGTTTGGAAAAGGCGGTTTAGGTGGCTTAATGAAACAGGCTCAGCAAATGCAAGAGCGTATGCAAAAAATGCAAGAAGAGATCGCACAATTAGAAGTAACAGGCGAGTCTGGTGCGGGTTTAGTGAAAGTAACCATCAACGGGGCTCATAACTGCCGTCGCATTGAGATCGACCCATCATTAATGGAAGATGATAAAGAAATGATGGAAGATTTAGTTGCCGCAGCATTTAACGATGCGGTTCGCCGTGCAGAAGAAATGCAAAAAGAAAAAATGGCAAGTGTAACCGCAGGAATGCAATTACCACCGGGTATGAAATTCCCATTCTAATTGAGTATGCAAACCAGTCCTTTACTTGAAAATTTAATGGAAGCCCTGCGAGCCTTGCCGGGCGTTGGTCCAAAATCGGCTCAGCGAATGGCATATCATTTGCTACAACGTAATCGTTCCGGCGGTGTGGCATTGGCTAAGGCATTAAGCGAGGCGATGAGCCATATTGGGCATTGCCAATCTTGCCGTACCTTTACGGAAGAAGAAGAATGCACGATTTGTAAAAATCATCGCCGCCAAATGAGTGGGCAGCTTTGTGTGGTTGAAATGCCGGAAGATATTCAAGCCATTGAGCAAACAGGGCAGTTTTCAGGGCGTTATTTTGTGCTAATGGGGCATTTATCGCCGATTGATGGTATTGGTCCGCGTGAAATTGGATTAGATTTATTGCAAAAACGTTTAGAGGAAGAATCTTTCCACGAAGTGATTTTAGCCACTAATCCAACCATTGAGGGCGATGCAACGGCAAATTACATTGCGGAAATGTGCAAAATGTACAATGTAAAAGCAACCCGAATTGCACACGGTGTGCCTGTTGGGGGCTCGCTAGAAATGGTTGATGGCACAACACTTTCGCACTCATTTGCAGGGCGACGTGATATTACCTTTTAAACTATTTCGGTATAGGCTTAATTCTGATATAATTACTCAACTATTTTAAATTCTATTGAGGCTAAAAATGGAAACTATCGACAAAATCAAACAACAAATTAGCGAAAACCCAATTCTACTTTATATGAAAGGTTCGCCAAAATTCCCATCTTGTGGTTTCTCTGCTCGTGCGGTAGAGGCAGTAATTAACTGCCAAGTGCCTTTCGGTTATGTGGATATTTTAACTAACCCTGATATCCGTGCTGAATTACCAAAATTCGCAAACTGGCCAACTTTCCCACAATTATGGGTAGAAGGCGAGCTAATCGGCGGTTGTGATATCGTATTAGAAATGTACCAAAAAGGCGAACTTCAAGCATTATTAAAAGAAACGGCTGAAAAACACGTAGCATAATTGTTTCAAGTTAATTATTAAGGCTCTTAAGTAAATTAAGAGCCTTAATTTTTTCGCTCAATTTCGCTGAAAACTCCTTACTTCAACCGCTATTTTGTTTTAGAATGTCGAAATTATTTTCAACATAAAAAAATAAAAGGACACAACAATGGCATTAAAAGAGTTAGATTGGGCAAATTTAGGCTTTTCTTATATAAAAACAGATTATCGTTTCATTGCACATTGGAAAGAAGGTAAATGGAATGAGGGCGAATTAACACAAGATAACACATTACATATTCACGAAGGCTCAACGGCATTACATTATGGGCAACAATGTTTTGAAGGCTTAAAAGCCTATCGCTGTAAAGATGGTTCAATCAACCTATTCCGCCCTGATCAAAATGCAGAGCGTATGCAACGCACTGCAGATCGTTTATTAATGCCACGCGTGCCAACCGAATTATTTATTCGTGCTTGTAAAGAAGTGGTGAAAGCCAACCAAGATTGGCTAGGCCCTTACGGCTCTGGTGCAACTTTATACTTACGCCCATTTTTAATTGGCGTGGGAGAAAACATTGGCGTGAGAGCAGCGCCTGAGTTTATTTTCTCGGTGTTCTGCTGCCCAGTAGGGGCTTATTTCAAAGGTGGTGTAGCTCCGTCTAACTTCATCACTACAGAATATGACCGTGCAGCTCCTATGGGAACCGGCGGGGTAAAAGTAGGTGGTAACTATGCGGCAAGTTTATTACCACACGAATTAGCAGTGGAAGAAAGCTCGGCGACTCGTAAATTTGCGGATGCCATTTATCTAGATCCGAAAACGCATACCAAAATTGAAGAGGTTGGTGCTGCAAACTTCTTTGGTATTACCAAAGATAACAAATTCATTACGCCGATTTCAGAATCAATTTTACCGAGTATTACTAAATACTCATTGCTTCATATTGCCAAAGAGCGTTTAGGTATGGAAGCAATTGAAGGCGATGTGTATATCGACCAACTTGATCAATTTATTGAAGCAGGTGCTTGCGGTACAGCAGCAGTGATTACTCCTGTTGGCGGTATTCAACACAAAGATAACTTCCACGTTTTCCATTCTGAAACCGAAGTTGGTCCAATTACTCGCCGTCTATATGCAGAATTAACAGGCATTCAATTTGGTGATGTGGAAGCGCCAGAAGGTTGGATTGTAAAAGTAGAATAATTTTCGTATTTAATGGTGGGGCGAAATATTTTTCGCCCTTTTGTTTTTTGAGATTATACTTTTTATAAAATGAAAAAATTACTTTTTTTAGGCTTATCAGCACTTGCGTTAGCAGGCTGTTCATCAGCCATTTCTAATTCAAATCAGTTAGTCGGAAATTGGCAATGCACGATAGATTACAATGATTTTGACATTCGAACTGTCGATCACTTTAGATTTTCTGGCAATGGGACTGTGAACAATAGGGGAGATATTCACTACCCGATTAAAAAGCCGATTTTTGTTTATAACTTACAGCAAAACGGGAATTGGACGGTAAAAAGCGGCAAAATTATTTATAGGGTGATGTCAGAATCTCTACAACGTACGCATCGTTCTGAGATTTGGGCGGAATTACAGCGTGATAGTGAATTGCAGCAATTTGAGGAAAACTTGTTCGATTCTCTTTCAAATAGTGAAAATCATAAGGTGATAGAGTTTACCGTTACGGATTTTGATACAAATAAAATGGTGATTAAACACGAGATTAAAGGGCATAAAGCCTATAAAGGACAATGTGTAAAAACGAGAGGATAAAATGATTCAACGTATTGAAGTCGGACAACGTTTTTCGGAAGTTGCAATCCACAATGGTGTGGCTTATTTGGCAGGACAAGTGCCAGTTGATGAAACAGCCGATGCTTACACCCAAACTCAACAAGTGCTTTCTGAAATTGACAAATGGCTAGCAAAAGCTAATACCGATAAAAGCAAAATTTTAATGGCAATGGTGTATTTAAAAGAGATGTCAGATTATGCTGAAATGAACCGTGCGTGGGACGAATGGGTTGCCCCAAATAACGCTCCACCTAGAGCCGCTGTTGAAGCAAAACTAGCCAACCCAAATTGGAAAGTGGAAATTGTGGTAAAGGCTGCGGTTTAAAAACTGATATTTGCTGATTCTTATTAGGAAATAACCGCTTGTAAAGACAAGCGGTCATATTTTTTCAGATTTTTGCAACTAAATCCGTTCAATATTAAATTGTTTTAAATCAATTACATAAGGCGTACCATAGAATGCACATAATGCTTTACGCAAGGTTTCTGCTCGTTTAGAGAGATAACCACGTTCTGCATAAATTTTTACTTGGTCGTACACAGCCTGTTTGAATGAAGAATTATCGCCCGGGTTGCCTGAAAGGTTATCGGCACTTGCAAAATAGCGGAAACCTGAGGCTGTTGCCAGCACCCATTCAATCGCTTGGGGTTTTACTTCTGCACTTTCAAATTCACGTTGGCGTTCGGCTGATCTACCGTCCGGTTCATACCAATAACCGAAATCTTCTAATTTTCGGCGTTCTTCACCAGCAACCAGCCAATGAGCAATTTCGTGCAATGCACTGCTGTAGTAACCGTGAGCAAATAAAATCACGTTGTAAGGGCGTTCGCTTGGTACACCGTCTTCGTTTAAAAAAGCAGGTAAATAAATTGGATAATCGCCGCCTCGTTCTAAGCGAGTATTGTATTCGTCGGCAAAGCATTCATCAAAAATGCGAATAATATCTTCAATTTGATGGTTTTCTTGGTTCATTTTGTTCCTTTATAGTTTATTTAACCAGTCTAAGAATTTGTCTGCTTCTAAAAAGCCGGTAACACGAGATTGGCTCATTTCATTGCCGTTTTCATCAAAAAACAGAATGGTTGGCAAACCTAATACATTAAAGTGTTTCATCAGCTCGGTATTTTCAGTCGAGTTTTTCGTCATATCAATTTGTAGTACCACCATTTCATTCAGTTTTTGCTGAACATTTTGGTCACTAAAGGTGTATTTTTCAAACTCTTTGCAGGCGACACACCAGTCTGCATAGAGATCGAGCATCACTTTTTTACCTTTGGAAGCGGTCAATTTTGTCTCTAAATCTGCAAGTGATTGAATTTTTTCCAACGCTAAGTGCTGTGTATTTTGTTGTTGAGCAGTTGAGCCGTTCCAAGCTAAATCTGCCCAAGGTTTAGCGGCGATGGCTAAAGCAAGTAATAATAAGCCTTTGATGATTTTTTTGATGATCGAATTAGATGGAATGGCATCCACCAACCAGATCAAAAACGCAATAGCAAGGGCTGACCATAAAAACGGCTCATAGTGGCTTGGCAGCACACGGCTTAATAAGAACACCGGTAAGGCAAGCATAACAAAGCCGAAGGCAGCTTTCACTTTTAGCAGCCATTCGCCAGATTTTGGCAGAATTTTGTTGCCGAATAAGGTAATTAAAATCAATGGTAAGCCCATTCCGAGTGCGAGTAGATAGAGAGCTAATCCACCGGTGACTAAATCACCACTTTGTGCCACATACAGCAATGCACCTGAAAGCGGAGCAGAGGTGCAAGGGGAGGCAATTAAGCCTGCGATCATCCCCATTAAAAACACGCTACCCAACGCACCGCCTTGCTGTTTTTGGCTCATTGCATTGAGTTTTTGTTGCCAGCTGTTTGGCAGCCGGATTTCGTATAAGCCAAACATTGAGCAGGCAAGCAGAATAAAGACGATAGATAAACCTATCAACACAGGTGGGCTTTGTAAGGCGATTTGGAAAGGCAAGCCGATAGCCGCCACAATTAAGCCGAGTAAGGTGTAAGTAACCGCCATCCCTTGCACATAGGCAATACTGAGCATTAAGGCTTTGGTATTTGATGGGCGGTTTTTATTGCCAATTACGATTGCAGAGAGCAATGGTAACATCGGCAGCACACAAGGTGTGAAAGCTAAACCGACTCCTAATACAAAAAACCAGAAAATTGAAAAGCGATTATTGGCTAGATTTTCAGCTAGCTGATCTTGCTCTGCTTTGGTCATATTATCGGCGTTTGCAAAATTTTCGCTATTTTCGACCGCTTGTGTTCCCTGTTGCTCAAGCTCTTCAGGCGTGGCAGAAAGAATGCTGTCAAATTTCAGTTCTACCCGTTCCGGCGGATAGCAGAAACCTTTGGTACAGCCTTGATATTCCACTTCGATTGAAGCATTGTCTTTCACCTCTTTAAACGGCACGTTGAGTGCTAAGTGGTTGCGATAGATCTCAACCTGCCCGAAAAATTCATCGTTATGTTGCTCGGCAGTAGGAAATGCGATGTCGCCCAGCTCAATATTGTGAGGCGTGATGCGGATTTCTTTTTTATAAAGATAATAATTGTCTGCAATATCCCAATTTAACTGTAATTTTTCATTTTCGTTTTGGATTGAAAAAACAAAGGCTTCTTCAGATTTTAGAAATTTTGGCTGAGAGAAGAGATTAGCGTGAGATGAGTTTATCATCAATAAACTCAAGAGAAGTGCGAAAAAGTATCTAATCATATTGAAATCCTATCTTATATTATCTTGGAGAACATTATAGCGTAATCAGTATTTGTATTCCGAATAAATTACGTTATTTAATGATGTTAGACGATGTAAGTGTTATTTTATTACAAAAATTTTGTTGGAAAAGAAAAAAATATTGCATATTTATGCAAAAATAATTATTATTCATTCATTATTTTAAATGTAGTAGGATTTTCACGAATGGCAATTCGTATTCAAAATGTCAATTTCTTTTATGGCTCAAATCAAGCCTTATTTGACATTAATTTAGAGATTGAAAAAGGCGACACCGTCGTCTTGCTTGGCCCAAGTGGGGCGGGCAAAAGTACTTTAATTCGTACCTTAAACTTAATGGAAGTGCCGCAATCAGGCACATTAGCCATCGCAAATCATAAATTCGATTTGGCTGCCAAAACTAATAGTAAAGAAGTAAGTTTATTACGCCGTGAAGTGGGAATGGTGTTTCAGCAATATCATTTATGGCCGCATTTAACGGTAATGCAAAACTTAATTGAAGCACCGATGAAAGTGCTTGGGTTAAGTAAAGAAGAGGCAACAAATCGTGCGAAAACACACTTGGCACGTTTACGTTTAAGCGAGTTTGCAGATCGTTTTCCATTGCACCTTTCTGGCGGTCAGCAGCAACGTGTAGCAATTGCTAGAGCGTTAATGATGCAGCCGCAGGTGTTACTTTTTGATGAACCGACAGCGGCTCTTGACCCTGAAATTACCGCCCAAGTAGTTGATATTATTAAAGAACTTCAACAAACAGGCATTACACAAGTGATTGTAACTCACGAAGTTGGCGTTGCCAGAAAAGTGGCGACCAAAGTGGTTTATATGGAACACGGTAAAATTATTGAACAAGGCGATGCAAGTTGTTTTATGCAACCAAAAACAGCAGCGTTTGCAAATTATCTTTCACACTCCTAATAAAAATAAGGACACAACAATGAAAAAATTATTTTTAGCAACTTTAATTGCTACCTCTGCAATGGCAAATGCACAGCAAGAAATCACTTTTGCGATGGAGCCAAGCTACCCACCTTTTGAATTAACCAATGAGAAAGGCGAAATTATCGGCTTTGATGTGGATATCGCCAATGCAATTTGTAAAGAAATCAATGCAACTTGTCATTTCAAAAGCCAATCATTTGACTCATTAATCCCAAGTTTAATGAAAGGTCGTGGTGGTTTTGATGCGGCAATTTCAGCGATTGATATTACAGAAGCTCGTGCAAAACAGGTGTTATTCTCTGACCCATATTATGAAAGCTCAGCAAGTTTCATTGCGGTAAAAGATAAAGGTTTAACTCTTGAAACGGCGAAAAAAGTGGGTGTACAGAACGGTACAACTTATCAGCAATATATCGCAAATGAAGTGAAACAATACACGGCTTCATCTTACGCAAGTTTACAAGATACGATTTTAGACCTGAAAAATGGACGTATTGATATCATCTTTGGCGATACTGATGTAGTAAGAGAAATGTTCAACAAAAATCCTGAATTAGGTTTTGTTGGCGACAAAGTTACCGATAAAAAATACTTCAATAATGGTTTAGGTATTGCGGTAAACAAATCTAAAGCTGAGTTAGTTGAAAGCTTAAACAAAGGTATTAAAGCGATTAAAGAGAATGGCGAATACCAAAAAATCTACGATAAATGGATGACAAAATAATCTGATGTTTACTGATTATCTTCCCTTAATTTATACCGCAACCCTAATGACCTTAGGGTTAGCGGTTTGTTCTTTATTGCTTGGCTTTGTGCTGTCTATTGTTTTTGTTTCATTAGAAACGAGCAAATGGGCGGTTGTGCGTAAAGCAACAAGCACTTTTTTAACATTATTGCGTGGTTTACCGGAAATTCTGGTTGTCTTTTTAATCTATTTTGGTACACCTGAAGTATTGGAATTGCTGACAGGGCAATATGTTGAAGTTGGACCGTTTGGCTGTGGTGTTGTAGCACTCTCATTTATTTTTGCCTCTTATGCTTCACAAAGTTTGCGTGGTGCAATTCAAGCTATTCCGCTTGGGCAATGGGAATCTGGAGCGGCTCTTGGTTTAAGCCGCAGTTATACCTTTATTAATATTGTGATGCCTCAAGTATGGCGACACGCTTTACCGGGTTTGAGCAACCAATGGTTAGTGTTACTTAAGGATACGGCATTGGTTTCTCTTATTGGTGTTCACGATTTAATGCGTCAAACAGAGCTAATTAACACCCGTACTCACGAGCCATTTACTTGGTATGGCTTAGCTGCCTTGATTTACTTGGCTATTACCTTAATCAGCCAAGTTGTTATTCGCCGTCTTGAATTACGTTTTACTCGTTTTGAAAGAGGAGGCAGATAATATGTGGCAAGAATATTTAAGCGTAATTGCACAGGGTATTCCAACCAGCCTTGCGTTAATGGCAGTGGCGTTGGTGATTGGTTTTGTGTTAGCGGTAAGCCTTACTTTCCTGCTCTCAATGGAAAATCGACCAGTAAAATGGCTTGTGAATGGTTTCTTAACGCTATTTACAGGAACACCATTGCTCGTTCAGTTTTTCTTAATTTATTATGGGCCGGGACAATTTGAGTGGATTACTCAAAGTGCAGCGTGGGGATTATTTTCAGATGCTTGGTTCTGTGCGGTATTGGCATTATCACTAAACAGTGCTGCATATACCACATTACTGTTTCACGGTGCGGTAAAAGCTATTCCTAAAGGGCAATGGGAAACCTGTGCTGCATTGGGTTTAAGCCGTTTAGATACGCTCAAAATTTTAATTCCTTATGCACTAAAACGTGCTTTACCCTCTTACAGTAATGAAATTATCTTAGTTTTCAAAGGCACATCGCTTGCTTCAACCATTACGATTATGGATATTATGGGCTACGCTCGCCAATTATATGGCACGGAGTATGATGCTCTTACCATTTACGGAATGGCTGGTGTGATCTATTTAGTGATTACAGGCATTATGACGGTGCTTTTAAGAAAATTAGAAAGTAAAGTATTAGCCTTTGAGCGACTTGAAGTAGAAAAAGCC
The DNA here is from genome assembly GCF_041807705.1 of Mannheimia kashgarensis. Taxonomy (NCBI): domain Bacteria; kingdom Pseudomonadati; phylum Pseudomonadota; class Gammaproteobacteria; order Pasteurellales; family Pasteurellaceae; genus Mannheimia; species Mannheimia kashgarensis. Next base: position 46,453 of record NZ_JBGTYY010000001.1, on the reverse strand, counting down.
TAATAAGCTAATATCAATAATAAAGCGGACAAATCAAATACAGATTTGTCCGCTTTTGTTTTATGGATTGCTCATTGCAAAATTTTAGCGAAATTTAACTGCTTGTTGTTATCTCCAAGCCTTAAACTGATTAATCAAGCCATTGGTTGAGCTGTCGTGGCTGGTAATTTCTTCATTATTTTCTAGCTCTGGTAAAATGCGATTAGCCAGTTGTTTACCTAATTCCACACCCCATTGGTCGAAGCTGTAGATATTGAAAATTACACCTTGTACGAAAATTTTGTGTTCGTACATTGCAATTAAGGTACCTAAACTATAAGGCGTGATTTTTTGTACCAAGATTGAGTTAGTCGGTTTATTACCTGTAAACACTTTAAATGGGACAATTTCAGCGACTTCCTCAAGGGTTTTGCCTGCCTCTAAAAACTCTTTTTCTACCATTTCTTTTGATTTACCAAATGCCAGAGCTTCGGTTTGGGCAAAGAAGTTAGAGAGTAGTTTGTTGTGATGATCGCTTAACGGATTATGCGTTTGAGCTGGAGCAATAAAATCACAAGGAATTAATTTAGTGCCTTGATGGATTAATTGATAGAATGCGTGCTGTCCATTCGTACCCGGCTCGCCCCAAATAATTGGTCCTGTTTGATGGGTAACTGGTTTACCATCACGTCCAACAAATTTACCGTTTGATTCCATATTACCTTGTTGGAAATAAGCCGCAAAGCGGTGCATATATTGATCGTAAGGTAAAATCGCTTCAGATTCTGCCCCTAAGAAGTTGTTATTCCAAATTCCCACTAAAGCCAATGTGGTTGGAATATTTTTCTCAATTGGTGTTAATAGGAAGTGCTGATCCATTGCGTGAGCACCCGCAAGAAGTTGCTCAAAGTTTTCAAAACCAAGAGAAAGGGCGATAGATAAGCCAATCGCAGACCAAAGTGAATAGCGACCGCCTACCCAATCCCAAAACTCGAACATATTTGCGGTATCAATACCAAATTTTTCAACCTCTTTCGCATTGGTTGAAAGTGCCACGAAATGTTTTGCCACCGCTGATTCATCTTTCGCTGAATCTAATAACCATTTACGGGCAGAAAGGGCATTGGTCATTGTTTCTTGCGTGGTAAAGGTTTTTGAAGCGACTAACACTAAAGTGGTTTCAGGGTTTAACTTGCGTAATACCTCTGCTATGTGAGTACCATCAACATTCGACACAAAGTGCATATTCAGATGGTTTTTGTAAGGGCGTAGAGCCTCTGTTACCATATAAGGGCCTAAGTCTGAGCCACCAATACCGATATTAATCACATCAGTAATTGCTTTGCCCGTGTAACCTTTCCATTCTCCTGAAATAACACGCTCACAGAAATCTTTCATTTTAGCTAATACGGCATTTACTTCTGGCATTACATCTTTACCATCAACAGCGATTGGCGTATTAGCACGGTTACGCAACGCAACGTGTAAAACAGCACGATCTTCTGTGCGGTTGATTTTCTTACCCGAGAACATCGCATTTTTAGCTGAATCCAAACCGCATTCATTTGCTAATTGGCGAAGTAGGGTAAGGGTTTTGTCATTAATCGCATTTTTAGAAAAATCGACCAGCAATTCGTTTTCAAAACGAAGGGAATATTTATCAAAACGGCTGGCATCTTCAGCGAAAAGTTGAGGAATGGAGAGGTTATCTGCTTTATGCTGAGTTAAAGCATTCCAAGCAAAGGTTTGAACAGGATTGATTTTCTGCATTTTTTATTTCCTTTTACGAATTTACAAATTCAAATCGGTTTAGGATTGAGCATCTTTAGTTAATTCATCAAGACGCTTTTCTAATTCATTTAATTTCTCGCGCGTGCGAAGTAAAACTTGTGATTGAACATCAAACTCTTCACGGGTTACTACATCAAGGCGAGCAAGCTGAGCTTGTAGAATTTGTTTGAATTTTTCATCTAGATCGTTACCTACATTTTTTAGACTTTGGGGTAACGCATTGTGTAATTGTTGAGCAATGGCTTCTAAATTTTTCGGTGAGAGCATTTTAATCTTCCTTTTAATAATCACTTGCTCAATTCTAGTTAATTTTAGGTACAAGAGAAAGTAAATTCTGCAATTTATTGCGATAGTTTATGTGATTTAAATAGCCATTTTACCTAATTCTTTGTAAAATGCCGCCTTTCGCAAAATATAAGCAAAATACAACCGCTTGTATTTGTTATTCCGTGGTTCGAAAACCTCCCACGCAAAAAAACTAAGGACACAAAATGACATCTCAAAACAAAAAAGCCGTTGTGATTTTTTCAGGCGGTCAAGACTCCACCACTTGCTTATTTCAAGCCATTGCAGAATTTGGTAAGGAAAATGTGGAAGTGCTTACTTTCCAATATGGGCAACGCCATTCTATTGAACTTGAAAAAGCTGAATGGATCGCAAAAGATTTAGGCGTGAAACAAACGCTCATTGATACTTCTGTGATTAAAGCGATTACCACCAATGCGTTAATGGATGATAATGCTGAAATCAAACAACAAGGCGATACGCCAAATACCTTTGTTGATGGGCGTAATGCACTCTTTTTACTCTATACTGCTATTTATGCTAAAGGGCAGGGCATTCAAACCATTTTTACAGGTGTATGTGAAACGGATTTCAGTGGTTATCCTGATTGCCGTGATGTGTTTGTGAAATCAATGAATGTAACACTAAATTTAGCAATGGATTACAACTTCAACATTCGTACACCATTAATGTATCTGACTAAAAAGGAAACTTGGGTATTAGCCGATAAATTAGGGGCTTTTGATTATATTCGTGAGCATACCCACACTTGTTATTTAGGAATTGAAGGCGGTTGCCACGACTGCCCGAGTTGCATTTTGCGAGAAAAAGGTTTGAATGAATATTTGGCGGAAAGAGGACAATCCAATGTTTAAAATTGCAAAAGAATTTAGTTTTGATATGGCACATATGCTTGATGGACACGATGGAAAATGCCAAAACCTGCACGGACATACTTATAAATTGCAAGTTGAAGTAGCGGGAGAGCTGTTCCAAGAAGGAGCAAAACGTGGAATGGTGATGGATTATTCGGATCTGAAGGCAATAGTGAAAACCCATATTTTAGATTCAATGGATCACGCCTTTATCTACGATTTACACAACGAACGTGAAAGCCAAGTGGCACAATTGCTTATCGATTTAAAATCGAAAGTTTACGGTATTCCAAGCCGGACGACAGCAGAAGAAATGGCAAAATATATGTTTGAAAAGCTCGAGAAAGTGGGGTTGCCGGTAAGTTTAATTCGCCTGTGGGAAACGCCAACGTCTTATTGTGAGTACAGCAAATAATGGCAGAACTGATTTCTAACCCAAGCTTTCCGATTGTTGAAATTTTGAGAGTTTACAAGGCGAGGGTTTTAACACCGGAATGCCTTCAATTTTTGTGCGTTTTGGCAAATGTAATCTCACTTGCCCGTGGTGCGACACCAATTACAATCAATTTGAGCAATGGACGTTAAATGAGATTCTTGCCAAAGTAAGAAGTTATTCGGCAAAAAATATCATCATCACCGGTGGAGAACCAACTATTCAGCCCAATTTATCGCTATTACTTAATCAACTAAAAAAAGAAGGCTATTTTTTAGCGATTGAAACTAACGGTTTAAAAGAAATACCACCGCAAATTGATTATATAGCAACTAGCCCAAAACGAATGTATCAAGAAAAATATCAACGCCGTTGCATTGAATTTGCTAATGAAGTGCGAGTGGTGGTGGATGGTGAGGTTCAAACGTTTTGTGAGCAATTGGAAAATAAAATTAAAGCAGAGCATTATTACCTTTCGCCTTGTGAAAAAGAGGGAAAAATGAATTTGTTGGAAACCATCACCCAGATTGGGTTATTAAATCAGCGTCCAAATAAGCCTAGATGGCAGCTAAGTATCCAAACGCATAAAATTGTGGGGATTGAGTAAGCAGAAGTTAGAAGATGATTTTCTACAATTTAAAAGACTGAGCCGGTATTATCCAGACTCAGTCTTTTTATTTCAGTTTTAAGCAGAAGATAACTTTTTTATTGTTTCTCGCTAACCATTATAGCTTGCCAGTTCTCGCTTTTTGCTTCACCGATAAAGTATTTTTGGTCGGAATTACCAGCCTTTGAATCAATAAACTTAGTTTTCATAATTGCTTTTTCCATTCCTGGAGTATAGCTTTTTTGATTTTGGGTTAAAATTGCCATAATAATTGGGTTACCCTCTGTTGGTGCAATTTCTAACTGCTTGGTGTTACCAGTAATATTAAAGATATCTGAGTTTCCATCTTTCACTCTTCCAGTTGCTACACCATCTTTAAATTGGATTTCTACATCACCCAATTTGCTGATACGTGCGGCAAATTCTTTAGTATGTGGATTTGAACCATATACAAATCCTTCTTTTTTATGGTAAGTTGCTGTTAATTTATCAGAGATATTATTATTTACTCGTTTCTCATCATACACGACAAAATATTGACTGAATTTATCGGCAGCATCGACAAGCTTTTTGCTATTTGTATCGTTATAGTAGCCATAGAATAGCTCATCGCTACTGCGGATAAGAAAATCGCTAGAGAGTTGTTCAGCATTAATATCAGCCAAATTTAATACGAGAAAATCTTTTTCTTCAATAATTTGTTTACCGCTTACCACATCAAATTTTGGCTTTGTACCGGCTTTATCCACCAAAGTGAATCTACTAAGCTCAAGAGTTTGAGCGTCTTTATTAAGTTTTACTGAACCAATTTTCTCAAAAGAAGCGTCAATTTTTTGTGATTGTGGCTTTGGTATGGGCGGAGCAAGCTCTGTTTGAGGAGCATTTTCTACCTGAGGAGCATTGTGTGCCTGAGGTGCATTTTGTGCCTGAGGTGCATTTTGTGCCTGAGAAGCATTTTGTGTTTCTAGTACTGGTTTGGACGGGCTCGGTGTTGAAGACGAACCTCCGCTACCGCTCGCTCCGCAAGCACTTAAAACTAAGGTTGCAGCAAATGTTAAAATTAATTTTTTATTGAATTTCATTCAGTTATTCCTTAAATATAAAAACGAAACTGCGAGGAGTCTATCACATTTTTTATATAAAATAAGAATGAGTGGTCTGAGGAGTCTTACGTAAACGTTTCTCTAATGAAAATTTTTTAATTATGGGAATATCCACTACTAATTTTGTAGCGATAATGTATTTTTTTAGGAAGATGGAAATGAAAATAGAGAAATAAATAATTAAGAGCTTAAGTTCTGAAAGTCTGCCTTACAGATCCCCTTTTGTTACTAAATCAATATTCAATAATTTAGCGATACCTTGTGATTTACGTTTAATTTCCTGCCATTCCGATTGTGGATCTGACGCCTCTACAATGCCAGCCCCTGCATAAAGCGTAATTGAATTTTGTGAAATTAAGGCAGAACGGAGTGTTACGCAAAATTCGGCTTCATCATTACTCATTACCCCTAAAGTGCCAGCGTACCAATGGCGGGTAAAGGGTTCATTTTCAGTGATAAATTGTTTTGCTTTTGGGCGAGGAAGCCCAGCTACAGCGGCAGTGGGGTGAATACGACTTAAGCAATCACTATCAAAAACACCTTGTTTTAGCGTAGCTTGAATTTGGCGGCGTAAGTGCTGGACATTGTGCAACCGTTTGATTTTCGCTTCAGATACTTTAAATTCAGTAACACAATCGGAAAGATTGCTCTCAATATCATCAACAACTAATTGATTTTCGTGGATATTTTTCGGGTCGCTTAATAGCCATTGTGCATTCAGTTCTGTTTGGGTTTCACTTGGTGTAACTGCTACTGTACCGGCGAGAGCTTCAGTAAAAAATTGCTTGTCTTTGCGTTGATATAAACGCTCCGGGGTTGAACCAATGAACGCAACCTCTGCACTTTCAGCCCAGAGGAAATGGTAGCAACCTTGATTGATTTGGCGACTTTGTGCAATCAGATCATAGCTGCAAATCGGATTTTCAAAATGCAGACGGATGGCGTTTGCCAATACCACTTTTTGAAATTCGCCTTGTCCAATAGCACAAATCGCTTTGTTGATATTGCTTTCCCATTGCTCAAAACTGCTGGCTGCTGCAACGGATTGCAACGGATTATCGGGCAAGCTCAATTCTTCAATATGCTCAAAATTTGCAATAAATTGTGCAAAAACAACCGCTTGTTGCGCCATATTATCGCTATCGAAATAGAAACAAGCGATCAAATTTTGCTGATTTTTTACTAATGTGAATTGAGGCAAAATAAACTGAGTGTAACCTTCAAATTGTAATCCACCGATTAGAGGCAAATTATGTTGTTGAATAAAGGCTTGTGCGGTTTCTAGGGTATGAAATTGACGAATTGCTCCCACAGTTGCAATTGTCTCATCTTTATCACGATATTGTAGAAAAAAGTGTGGATAGTGCTGATTTTGTGCTTTTAACCAACCAAGTAGCGGTAGATTTTCTTCAAATAGTGGTACGGAGGCTTGAATGCTGATTAAGCCTTCTCCTTTTCCTATTTTTGAATAAATTTTTATAAGCTCTTGTTTTAATTGGTTAAAAATAGACATTTGCAAAAGAATGAAAAAATTATACCGCTTGTTTTTAGCTGATTTAAAAAAAGGCCATCATTTTAACGTATTTCCTCTTTTTTTTCCTCTCAAATTAGAGTAATGTTTGCAAATTCATTACAAAGTATCGATTTTTTAAACAATCGTATGCGGAAATAGCAGAATTAATCATATAGGAAGTTAGCAATGGAACGTTTTCCCAAGTCAGATAAATTAGCACAGGTTCGTTACGATATTCGCGGACCAATTCATAAAGAAGCTCTCCGTTTAGAAGAAGAAGGGCATAAAATTTTAAAATTAAATATTGGTAATCCTGCTCCATTTGGTTTTGAAGCACCGGATGAAATTTTGGTGGACGTTATTCGTAATTTACCGAAAGCACAAGGTTATTGCGATTCAAAAGGTTTATATTCAGCTCGTAAGGCGATTGTGCAGTATTATCAATCAAAAGGTATGCGTGGAATGGACGTGAACGATGTTTACATCGGTAATGGTGTTTCTGAGCTGATTACGATGTCGATGCAAGCATTACTCAATGATGGGGATGAAATTTTGATTCCTATGCCTGATTATCCGTTATGGACAGCCGCCTCAACTTTGGCTGGCGGTAAAGCGGTGCATTATCTGTGCGATGAAGAAAATGAATGGTTCCCGGATATTGAAGATATTAAATCAAAAATCACTCCTCGTACAAAAGGGATTTTAGTCATCAACCCAAATAATCCAACGGGTGCGGTGTATAGCCGTCAAATTTTACTTGAAATTGCAGAGCTTGCTCGTCAGCATAATCTGATTATTTTTGCAGACGAAATCTATGAAAAAATTATTTATGATGGTGCGGTTCATCACCACATTGCAGCACTTGCCCCTGACTTATTAACCGTTACTTACAACGGTTTATCAAAGGCTTACCGTGTGGCGGGTTTCCGTCAAGGTTGGATGGTGTTAAGCGGGCCGAAACATCAAGCTAAAGGTTTTATTGAAGGCTTGGATATGCTGGCTTCAATGCGTTTATGTGCGAACACGCCAATGCAGCACGCGATTCAAACTGCATTGGGTGGTTATCAAAGCATTAATGAATTTGTATTGCCGGGCGGTCGCTTATTAGAGCAACGTAACAAAATGCACGATTTATTAGTGCAAATTCCAGGTATTAGCTGTGTGAAAGCGAAAGGGGCGTTGTATATGTTCCCGAAAATTGATACCGAAATGTACGGCATCAAAGATGACCAAAAATTTATTTACGATTTGTTGCAACAAGAAAAAGTCTTATTAGTACAAGGCACGGGCTTTAACTGGCATAAGCCAGATCATTTCCGTGTGGTAACCTTGCCTTATGCACATCAAATTGAAGAGGCAATCGGTCGCCTTGCGAATTTCTTGAAAACCTATCGTCAAGACTAAGTCGAATCTCCCTTTACCCCACTTTATAAAAGCAGGGTTGTAAGTTCTATAATATCAGTAGGGACAGGTCCCGTGCCTGTCCGCTAACGATATTAATTTGGGGGCGGGCACTGGACCCGCCCCTACCTCCGAACATTATTCATTTATTTAGAACTCGACAATCCTCTTTAGAAAAGAGGGGGAGGGGAGATTTGAAAAATTAAAAAATAATTACTTTCTTATCACTATGTTAAAAGGCATTCTTTTATCTCTTTCAGCCTCTGTGTTATTCGGCTGTATGTACTATTTGGCGATCTTTCTAAAACCGCTGGCAGGTGTGAGCATTTTCGGCATTCGTATGCTGGTTACGATCCCTTTTCTTTTCCTTGCCTTATACCTTTTTAAAAAACAAAACGAATTTATTGAATTTCTCCAAAGGCTCAAGCGAGAACCCCATTTATTGCTTGTTATTTTAATTACAGCATCTATTGTGGGCGGGCAGATGTGGCTGTTTTTATGGGCTCCTAATAGCGGCAAAGCGATTGAGGTTTCAATAGGCTATCTATTAATGCCGATTATTATGGTGGCATTTGGCAAAGTGGTCTATAAAGAAACGCTTTCCTTTAATAAATGGTTGGCTATTATTGTGGCTTTCGTTGGTGTGGCGAGTAATATTTTGTTTACCGGAAAAATTTCGATAGCAAGTTTATTTGTTTGCACTGGTTACCCAATCTATTTTTACCTTCGCCGAAAATTTGGCTTAAGTCATTTACATAGTTTTGTGGTAGAAATTGTATATTTGCTCCCTATAGCGTGCTATTTTATCTCTCAAACTGATATGCAATATGTTGAAACGCAAAACCCTAATATTTACTATTTTATTGCATTACTGGGTTTAATTAGTGGCACTGCACTGATTAGCTATACGCTAGCCAGCATGATTTTACCCTTTAATTTGCTTGGTTTATTAGGCTATGTTGAGCCTCTATTGATGTTGGTGGTTTCTTTCTTAATTGGTGAAAGACTTGCAAGTGAATCGTATATCTTAATGATCTGCCTACTCATTTCGATTTTATTTTTGGTGTTAGATGGTATGTTTGCTCTTCGTCAGCAGCGTAAACGTAAATTGAGTGTGAACAATGAGTGATATTGTAAATTATTGGGGATTCTTGACCGCTTGTATTCTGCTAAATCTTACCCCGGGTTCGGATACAATCTATATTTTAACTCGCACTATTGCTGAGGGGAAAAAGTCGGGCTTAATGTCTTCATTCGGCATTCTAGCGGGTATTTTGTGCCATATTCTTGCGGTTTCACTCGGGCTTGCAGGCATTGTGGCACATTCGCCCACTTTATTTAATTTTCTGAAATACGCAGGGGCAATTTATCTCTGCTATCTCGGCATTAAAATGTGGCGAGAGCCGTTGGTGTTAGAGAAAATCAATCTAGACAAACTTCCTCTATGGAAGATATTTCGTCAAGGGTTGATTACCAATCTATTAAACCCGAAAGTATTGCTCTTTTTCTTGGCGTTATTGCCGCAGTTTGTATCCAGTAATTTGGAAAATACCTTTTTACCTTTTATGCTGTTGGGGCTAACGTTTTTATCTACCAGCATTATTTGGGTAAGTATTTTAGTCTTAGCCGCTGCACCTGTTGGGCGTTTTTTACGGCATAATCAAACCTTTGGAAATTGGTTAAATAAAATCTGCGGCTCGATATTTATCGGGCTTGCAATCAAAATTGGTTTAGAGAAGTGAGATTAATCAGAGTGGCACTGAATGTGCCGTTGCATCGTTTTTTTGACTACTTACTGCCTGACGAGCTGAATGCCGGTAAGGGCAGCAGGGTTGTTGTACCTTTCGGCAGGCAAACTAAAATCGGCATTGTGGTTGATTTTCCGCAAACGAGTGATGTGCCAATTGATAAACTTAAACCGATTAAAAACGTATTAGATTTAGATACTCTTTTCGATGATGAAATGTGGCAGCTGCTTACTTGGGCTGCTCGCTATTATCACGCCCCAATAGGCGAAGTATTAAACAGTGCTTTGCCCGTCAAACTTCGTAATGGCGATTCTACCGAACGCTCCCAGCCTGATTATTTTGTGGTAACGGAACAGGGGAGGAAATCCCTAATTATCGGCGAAAACAAAAAAGCGAAAAAACAGGTTGAGCTTTTAACTGAACTTGCCGAATATGCAAAATTTTTTGAAAAACCGACCGTTTGTAGCCCTTCTGCGTGGAAAGGATTATTAGAGAAAGGTTATGTTGAGAAAATTGATGTGCCTTTTATTCCGCAATTGTGGCAACAATCGCTTGGCGAATTGCCGTTAGTGAATATGCAAAATCGTCTCACCTTGAATAAACAGCAAACCTTAGTAGTTAGCCGTTTAAATGTGCAAAATGAGTTTGCTACTTTTTTACTGAATGGGGTAACGGGTTCGGGTAAAACCGAAGTTTACCTGCAATTTATCGAAACCGTGCTAAAACGCAACCGGCAGGTGCTTGTGCTTGTGCCTGAAATTGGACTAACACCACAAACGGTACAACGTTTTAAAGCTCGCTTTAATGTGGAAATTGACGTTTTACATTCCAATATGAATGAAACTGAACGTCTGAATGCGTGGCTTCGAGCTAAAAATGGCGAAAGTGCGATTGTTATCGGTACACGTTCCGCCCTCTTTACTCAATTTAAGAAATTGGGGGCGATTATTTTGGACGAAGAACACGACAGCTCATTCAAACAACAAGATGGCTGGCGTTACCACGCACGGGATTTGGCGGTGGTTAGAGCCAAAAATGCCAATATTCCCATTGTGCTAGGCTCAGCCACACCAAGCCTTGAAAGTCTGCAAAATGTGCAGAATGGAAAATTTACTGAGTTGGAACTGACCGCCCGAGCAGGGAATGCACAAATTGCTCATCAGCACATTATTGATTTAAAAACTCAAAGAATTACCGCAGGCTTGTCTGAACGCTTACTTTCAATGATGAAACATCATTTAGAGCAAGGCAACCAAGTGATGTTGTTTTTAAATCGAAGAGGCTTTGCCCCTGTGCTGCTTTGCCACGAATGCGGCTGGATTTGCGAGTGTGAGGCGTGTAACAAGCCTTTTACTTATCATCAAAAACAGCGTGTGCTACGTTGTCATCACTGTGCGACACAAAAAGTGATCCCTCGCCAATGTGGGCATTGTGGCTCAACCAATTTGATTACCACAGGTGTTGGTACAGAACAGCTTGAGCAAGTGCTTAATGAGCAATTCCCCACTTATCAAGTAACCCGAATTGATCGTGATTCCACTTCACGAAAAGGCTCATTAGAAAATCATTTGACTGATATTCGAGAGGGGAAAAGCCAAATTTTAATTGGTACGCAAATGTTGGCAAAAGGGCATCACTTCCCAAATGTTACGCTGGTGGCGATTGTCAATGTGGATTCAGCCCTTTTCTCCACCGATTTCCGGGCGGAAGAAAAACTGGCTCAACTTTACTTGCAAGTAGCAGGCAGAGCAGGGAGAGCAGAGAAAAAAGGCGAAGTGGTACTACAAACGCACTATCCAGAACACCCATTACTCAAAACCTTGCTAGAACAAGGCTACAGCGAATTTGCCAAAGAAGCCCTAAAAATGCGACAAATAATGGCATTACCACCGTTTTCTTCCCAAGTGCTATTTAAAGCGACAGGAAAAAATAACGAGCAAACGTTAAAACTACTTGAACAATTGGCGGAGTATTTTCAACAGAAAATCCAGCAACAAAATTGGCAAGGTTTCCAACTTATCCCCCCATTTTCTGCTCCAATGGCAAAGAAAGCAGGGTTTTACCGCTGGTTGTTGTTACTCCAACACCCAACCAGAAATGCTTTGCAACAGCTACTTGATTGGTTTGATCAAGAAAAAGAGGGTTTAGATATTCCTACGAATATTAGACTAAGTTTGGATATTGATCCGCAGGAGATTGGGTAAAAAGAAAATAAGCAAGCGGTTGATTTTCTATGTTTTTTACAAAGTGATAAGGCAGGGTTTAACCTGCCTTATTTGTTATCTACCCTCCTTCCAATACCCAATCCATTCTTTCAATGCCAGCATATTGCTATTCATTGCCCCTGCTTGTGGGATAAAGAGCATAAAGTTGAGCTTGTAATGGTTGGGAGTATCGCCTGAGCCAACACTTGCAGGTAACACTTCAAACCCTTGTTGGGTAAAGAGCATTTTTGCTCGTTTCATATGCCATTGGTTGGTTACTAGAATAATTTTATTGATGTTCTCTTTTTCTAAAATTTCACGGCTGAAAATCGCATTTTCTTTAGTGGTTTTCGCCTCATTTTCCAGCCATTTGGTTTCAATATTAAAGAATGTTTTAAATTCCTCTGTCATCACTTTTGCTTCAGAAGTACCGTTTGGGCTGCTGCCGGTGGCTAAAATGGGTAAGCCGGTTTCTTTATGTAAGTAGGCAGCATAACGCATTCTTTCTAATGGAATGCCTGTAATTGCGAGTTTACCAAATAACTCTTGGCTATCTCGCAATCCTCCGCCTAATACCACGATGGCTTGGGCTGTTTTGTATTTCTCGATAGTTGGCTCTTCCCCTTCAAGTAAGGAATAGCCTAACTTTTGTGAGGTATAAGGAATACTGAAAATATATAGAATAGCAATGCCAAGAAAGGCAAAAAAATAGGCTGAATATTTATAGCCTATAGCGAAGAGAATTAATGCCAGCAGCCACAATAGAATAATATTAAATGGCGGTAGGATCATTGCAGTAATGAGTTTAATTAGTTCAAACATAAAATTGATTTATCGTAAAGATGGGTAAATAAGTATTTATTTTCCTAGATTATCGGCAAATTGTCTATTTTTCCGTATGGAAAAGTATTAATACACTCCATTTGGAGAGTGTTCCTGATAGATAAAGAAGAGAGGAATTAATATGCAACAGCGATCTACAAAAGAAAAAGTGATTTTAATTGGTGCGGGTGGTTATGCAAAATCGGTACTAGATTCACTCGATTTTGAGCAATATGAATTCTGTGGTTTTATTGATAATTTTAAGCCTGAAGGCAGTAAGCATTTAGGGTATCCTGTTCTCGCATCAGCAATACAAGATTTTGCAGAACATGAGAATTATAGTTATTTTATTAGTATTGGCGATAATGCACACTGTTTGGAGAAATTTTTTAAATTGCAACAACTGGGATGTAAAATTATTAATGTGGTAGATAAAACTGCATTGGTATCAAAAAATTCTACTCTCGGAATTGGCGTATTTGTCGGCAAAATGGCGATTTTAAATAGTGGCGTAACAGTGGGGGATAATGTGATTATTAACACCAAATCGCTGGTTGAACACGGCTGTTTTATCGGCCATCACTGCAATATTTCAACCAATACGACACTGAATGGCGATGTGATTGTCGAAGATTATGTGTTTGTAGGTAGTTCGTCTGTGATCAACGGTCAGTTAAGAATTGGTGAAAGTGCATTAGTTGGCTCTGGTGCGGTCGTAATTAGAAATGTAGAGCCTCGCACTGTGGTGGCGGTTGTTCCTGCAAAATATATTAAGGATATAAAATAATGGCAAATGTATTTATTGTGGCAGAAATCGGTTGTAACCATAATGGCGACCCTGCTTTAGCCAAAAAAATGGTGGATGTAGCAAAAGAGTGCGGTGTTGATGCGGTTAAATTCCAAACTTTCAAAGCAGATAAATTGATTTCTAAATATGCCCCTAAAGCAGAGTATCAAAAAGTAACTACAGGTACGGCAGATTCTCAGTTAGAGATGACGCGTAAATTAGAGTTGCCTTATGATGAATTTGTAAAATTAGAAGCCTATGCTCGTTCACTTGGTTTAGAAGTGTTTTCTACGCCATTTGATTTTGAATCGATTGATTTCTTAGCAAGCCAACAACAAAAAGTTTGGAAAATTCCATCAGGTGAATTAACCAATTTGCCATATTTAGAAAAAATTGCTCGACTCCCGATTGAAGGTAAAACCATTGTGATTTCAACGGGAATGGCAACCATTGAAGAAACTAAAGCCTCACTAAAAGTATTAGAAGGTAATGGTGTGGCGAAAAAAGATATTACCATTTTACATTGTAATACTGAGTACCCAACCCCTTACGAAGATGTGAACCTAAACGCCTTCCATCAACTTAAGCAAGAGTTCGGCGAATATAGCTTAGGTTTTTCCGATCACTCAGCGGGCTATTTTGCAGGCTTGGCGGCAGTGCCTTATGGCATTACCTTTATTGAAAAACATTTTACGTTAGATAAAAACTTTGAAGGCCCAGATCATAAAGCTTCTGTTACGCCAGATGAACTGAAATTATTATGTGAAGGCATTCGTGCGGTAGAGAAATCACTTGGTTCTTCCGAAAAGTTAGTAACAAACTCTGAAGCTAAAAATAAAATTGTGGCGAGAAAATCCATTATTGCGGCTCGTCCAATTCAAAAAGGTGAAATTTTTACAGTAGATAACATTACAACCAAACGCCCAGGCAATGGCATTAGCCCGATGTTCTGGTATGATGTGTTAGGAAAAGAAGCGCAACACGATTTTGAAGAAGATCAACTTATTCAAGATTCTCGTTTTGCAAATCAGATGTAATGGCATATAGTGATGGGGCGAAAGCTCCATTATTTTTAGATAACAAGCGGTCAAATTTATGAAAAAAATTGCAATTATTACAGCCCGTGCTGGCTCAAAAGGCTTACCAAATAAAAATGTATTGTTGGCAGATGGTAAACCCCTAATGGCTTATTCGATTGAAGCGGCGATTGAGTCTAAGCAGTTTGATAAAATCATTGTGAGTACAGATTCGCAAGAATATATTGATTTACTCTCTCATTATCCGATTGAATTTATCAAACGTGCCGAGCATTTAGCCAGTGATAAAGCGAGTTCGTTTGTGGTAATCGAAGATGTATTAAATCAATATAAATACGTTGATTTTGACTATTTTGTGCTACTTCAGCCAACATCGCCGTTAAGAACCGCACAGCATATTCAAGAATGTTGCGAGAAGTTTGAGCGTAACTTTGATAAGTTTGATTTCATCGTATCGGTATCTGATGCCCATAAACCGACTACGCTTACCCGTGTGATTGAAGAAGATGAAAGTTTAAAACACTTCCAGCTGGATTATTCAAATTATGCACGCCAGCTTTATCGCCCTGAATATTCGCCAAATGGTGCAATTTTTTCGGCAAAACCGACCGCTTACCTAGAGCAAAAGCACTTCTACGGAGCGAAATGTCTTGCCTATTTTATGGATAAAGATGTTTCGATTGATATTGATGATCGCCAAGATTTTGAGTGCTTCTACTTTATTCTGCAACAACGCAATAAAGAAAAAATCTTGCTTGAAACCATCAAGCGTTCAATTTTAATGAAAAAAGAGAATTTCAACGAAGTCAAAGAAATTGCACTTATCGGTCACTCTATTATTGAGTATTGGCATATTGAACATTTAAACGGCAAAGCAGTCAATAATTTAGGCATTGCAGGTATTTCAACAAAAGAATATAACGAGCTGATTTTAGATAAAGGTTTAATTTCGGCTTTACCGAAAGAAGTGGTATTGATGTTTGGTACAAATGATCTTGTTCGCCAAGGTTGGAGCGATGAGAAAATTCTTGCGGACATCAATCATTTAATTAATCGATTAAAAGCAATCCGTGCCGATATTGAGATTTCATTCTTAGAAATTACCCCAACGGCATTTAGGGCAGATCGCAATAACAATGACATTCGCTTGTTAAATCAATATCTGAAAGATAATTTATCGGTAAAATGGATTGGGTTGGATAAAGCCTTTAGTGATAAATACGGCAAGTTAGATCTCAATTACAGTGATGACGGCTTACACTTAAATGCAAAAGGTTACGAAAAATTAACCGCTATTTTGGAAGAAGAATTAAAGTAAATGAAAAATATCGCATATATTACAGGCTCGCGTGCAGAGTACGGCATTGTTAAGCGTTTATTAAAAAAATTAGAGCAAGATCCCGAGCTTAATTTCTCGCTTGTGGTAACCGCAATGCACCTTGCTCCGCAATATGGCAACACAGTTACTGTGATTGAACAAGATGGATTTGAGATAGCCGCTCGCATTCCGCTTACCTTAAATAGTGAAAATAATCAAACGATTATTCACTCTATGGCGGAATGTTTGGATAAATTCGGTGAGCATTTTCAACAACATAAATATGATGCGGTTATTGTGTTAGGTGATCGCTATGAAATGTTAGCTGTGGCAACAGCGGCGGCAATGCATAATCTGCCTCTTATTCATTTGCACGGTGGCGAGCAAACTTTAGGCAATTATGATGAATTTATTCGCCACTGCATTACCAAAATGTCTAAATTGCATTTAACTTCAACGGAAGAATATAGACAGCGTGTGATCCAAATGGGTGAATTGCCAGAAAATGTAGTGAATACTGGCTCGCTTGGGGCAGAAAATAGTTTAGGCTTAGTGCTGCCAATCAAAGCGGAATTAGTTGAGCAGTTAGGCATTCCAAACACACCGTATTTCTTGGTGGTTTTCCACCCTGAAACTTTAACGGATGTATCAGTATTAGATCAAATTGAGGCACTTTTAAATGCCTTTGAGCAGTTTAAAGACAAATACCAATTTGTGTTTATCGGCTCAAATTCAGATACCAATTCTGAGCAAATTTACGCCCGTTTTAAAGCCTATACCGACGAAAACCAATTTAAGTTTTTCACCTCTGTAAAACCAGAGGAATATTTAGCCTTGATTAAATATTCTCAAGGCTTAATTGGCAATAGTTCATCAGGCTTGATTGAAGCTCCGAGCTGTGGTGTGGGAACACTTAATATTGGCAATCGCCAGCAAGGAAGAGTGCGTGGCGAAACAGTTATTGATGTAGAAAGCAATGAACAGTCCATTGTTCAAGGCATTGAAAAATTAATTTCTGCAGAGTTCCAAAACCGCTTGTCTGAGATGACTAATCCATATTTTCAAGACAACGCAATGGAAAAGGCTTACAATGCCATCAAAAAATTCTTGGCGGATAGCAAAAACAGCCAGCCGAAAGGATTTTATGATGTGAGCTTTTAACAAGCGGTCAAAAAATTAGAATAATTTTCAATTATGAAAGCAGTTAAAGACAGCGTTATTTACTTAATCGGGGAATTGGCTTCTAAGTCAATTCCTTTCTTGCTCTTACCCTACTTCTCCCGAAAATTAGGGGTGGAAGGCTATGGGGAGCTTTCTTATTACCAAACGTTCTCCGCCTTGTTTGTGATTTTTATCGGGCTTAGCCAAGATGGAGCAGTAGCCCGCTATTTCTATTTCTATGGCAAACGTTCGCTCAATTTAGTACTGACAACGGGATATTTATACACGCTTTTTGCAACGAGTATTATTCTATTAGGCTGTTGGTATTTTAAATCTGAAATCATTGCTTATGTGGCGATAGGGGCGATGTTTCAATCCTTTTTGAATGTGCAATTAAGCGTTAGGCAGTGCCAAAAACAGGCGGTTTCTTATACAACCATTCAGTTAATATCCGCTGTTTTTTCAGCAGTTATTACTGTTGCGATGATGGAGTATTTTAAAACAGATTTGGTTGAAAAGCGGATTTTGGCGATTTTAATCAGCAATGCGTTAGTCTTTTTCATCGCTTACCTGCTTTATGCTAAAAAAAGCAAAATAAAAAAATTAAGCATTACTCGCTATAAAACCGCCCTATTTTATTTAATGGGCTTTGGTTTGCCGTTAATTTTGCACCATTCAAGCATTTTCTTAAAAGGGCAGCTAGATCGTATTTTTATTTTCCATAAATTTAGCGAAGCAGATTTAGGCTTATACGCAATGGGTGCGCAAATTGCATTTATTTTAGCTATTGTCATTCAAGCCTTAAATAAAGCAACGCTCCCATATTTTTATGAGGCATTAAAACAGAAAAGAATTAATGTGAGCCATATTCATAAATGGGCGTTTTATGCGTTATTTATTGTGCCAATTCCTGCACTTGTGGTGTGGCTTATTCCTGAAGAAGTGGTAGTATGGATTTTAGGTAACCAATTTGTAGGCACAAAATATTATATAATTCTCTTTTTAATTGCGACAATGCTTGTTGTGCCTTATTTAATTTTAGTAAATTACTTATTCTTTTATGGCAAGAATAAGCTTATTTCGCTTTGCTCTATTTTATCGACCATTTTCTATTTGGTCGCTTTATTTGCTTTAACCTTTACCCAAATAGAATATATTCCTTCTGCAGCCATTATTGGAGCAGTGGTAATTATTCCAATTCTCTATGTAATGACTGCGAGAGTAGGAAAAACAGTATGAATTTAATTATTTGTTGTACCCCTTTGCAGGTGTTGATTGCAGAGAAAATCATTGAAATACACCCGAATGAGCCATTTTTCGGCGTAATGCTCTCAACGGTTAAAAATGCGAAATTTGATTTCTACCAAGCTCGCTTGGAGAAAAAATGCCAACAATTTTTTACAATGCAACAACATAGCGAGCGTATTCAGCTATTAAAAGAAATTCTTTATCTAAAATCGAACTTTGGTGGTAAACAATTTAATAAAGTATTTCTAGCGAATATTAATGAGTTAGAAATTCAATTTTTGCTTAGTGCGATTAAATTTAATGAGCTAAATACCTTTGATGACGGCACAGCAAATATTGTAAAAAGCAGCCTCTTCTATAAAGAAGAAAATATAGGGCTAAACCGTAAATTAATTAATCTGTTTTTAGGGAATAAATACAGTTTAGAAAAACTGAAAAATTTATCTAAAACACACTATACAATTTATAAAGATTTTTCCAATATTATTGAAAATACAACTTACCTTGATCTAATCAGTTCAAATAAAGTCGCTAATATAGATACTGAAAATGGTAATGCAATAAACATTTTGCTCGGTCAGCCAATTTTTGAGCGAGAAGATGAGAAAAACATCGCTTTAGCAGAGAAAGTGATTAAAAAGTTTGATATTGATCTCTATCTACCTCACCCAAGAGAAAAATATAAACTCAATAATGTAGAATACATTAATACTAATCTAATTTTTGAAGATTATATTATACAAGAATTTAGCCATAAAAAATGTAGAGTCTATACTTATTTTAGTAGTGCGGTGATCAATATTTTAAATAAAAGTAACCATATTGAAGTGGTAGCATTAAGAGTGAATGTAGATAATCCTGCTTATATTGAGAGCTATGAATTGCTTGAAAAATTAGGCGTTCATATTGTTGATATTAGAGAATAAAATGAAGAAATATTTAATTTCATTAGAAAAAGATGAAAAAAGACGAGAGCTTTTTTTCTCTCAACCTAATACGGCAGATTTTGAAGTCTTTAGTGCCATTAATACGATGAGTAGTGATTGGGAAGCCTTAAATACCCGTTTTGATTTAGCAAAATTTGAGCAACATTATGGGCGTAAAACCACGAAAGGCGAAGTAGGCTGTACATTAAGCCATTTATCTGTTTATCAAAAAATAACAGAAGATAGTACAATTCAAAATGATGATTACTGCCTTGTGTGTGAAGACGATGTGTTATTTGCGCCAGACTTTCAAAAGCATATTGACGCTTTATTAGCACAAAATTTAAAAGCCGATATTATTTTAGTTGGCCAATCTAAAATCCCTAGTTTCAATGATGTAGAATTAGAAATTAATTATCCAACCACCTTTGGTTTTTTACAAAAACAGATTGGTAATAGCCAATATAAATATGCTTACCCTTACCGTAATTATTTTGCCGGCACAGTTGCATATTTAATTAAAAAATCGACAGCTTGTAAGTTTTTAGCACAATGCTTAACAACTCGCCCTTACTGGCTTGCTGATGATTTTATTTTATTTGGTAATAAATTCAAATTAGATGTGTTAATTGTTCGCCCATTAATGGCGATTGAAAACCCTGTTTTAATCAGTAATTTAGAAGATTTACGCGGTTCACTCAATAATAATTTATTTAAAAAAGCAATGAAATACCTGCTTAAAAAGTTATTAGCGATTAAACGTAATCTTAGCTCATAAAATTCATAATAGGTTAATATGTCAGTACTGTTTAATTTATTTTATATTTACGACCCTTGGTTTTTCCACTTTCTGCGAATGGCATTTGTGGTAGGTTTATTGGCTTGTGGTTATGTAGCTTTTCAAGTGATGAGAGGAAAATCTAACGGCATTATTATTCCGAAAGATAGTTTAATTGCCATTATTGCTTTAATTGGCTTTAGCATTATTCCACTATTAATTAACGGCACAAAAGAAATAGGCGTATTGGCAATGTATGTCAAAATGCTGATTTTATTTGTGTTTGGCACTGCTATTTATAATATTTTTTACCGAACTGAAAACGGTAAAGCTTTATTTGTTCGTGATCTCAAAATAGGTATTGCTATTCAATGGATCTGCGGTGTAGTTGCCTTATTAGGCGTGCCGTTTATGGTTGATTTTCTATTATCCAGCAATGCAATGATGCCACGTTTTTTGGGTTCTGAACAGGAATATAGGCTTTATAATATTACCTCGTCAGCGTTTTTCCAACTAAGTATTTTCTACTTAATGTTACTACATTTTTTATTAGCCTATAATAAAAAAACAGACTCAATCAATGAGTGGTTTTTATTTTTAATTTTATGTATTGGGCTGATTTCAGGTAGAACATTTTTATTAGTATCGGTAATTAGTATCGCCCTTTATTTTAAATGGAAATATCTATTTCCACTTATTGCTTTTACGGCATTAATTCTATTTTTAGCCATTGTTTTCCCTGAAAATCGTTATATAGGGCATGCTTTAGAGCCGATAATTAATATTGTCAATATAGTTTCATCAGAACAAAATGTGGCTGATATTTCTCAAATTAGTTCATCCAGTGAGAATTTAGTGAAAAACCATTTATTTATTCCAACCTTGGGTCAATTTATTTCCGGTGATGGTTTATATTATACAGAAACGGGTGGCTATTACGGCGGTTCAGACTCAGGCTATATTCGCCAAGTATTATATGGCGGTTTAAGTTATATGCTAGTTTGTTTTGCATTTACAGCCTATTTTGTGCGAAAAGTGGCGGTAAATTGGTTTGAGGGAAGCTGGATTTTTACCTTATCAACACTCGGCATTTTGGCTATTTTAAACATTAAAGCAGATACTTTCGCTTTCCCAGGATTGATGATGTTGTTTTTAATGTTCTTATCCTTATTTGGAACAAGCGGTCGAAATTTAATCTTATTTTGCAAAAATAAAGAGGCAAAAAATGTTTAGTATTATTGTGCCTTCTTATAATCGTAATGAAGAAATTAAAGCATTATTAGAAAGTCTAAAGCAGCAAACGGTTTATAATTTTGAAGTTGTGATTGTTGATGATTGCTCTAAAGAGCCTGTGGACGTGAATGATGATTATCCTTTTGAGGTAAAAGTTATTCGTAATAATCCCAATGTTGGGGCAGCTCAAAGCCGTAATGTTGGGGCGAATAATGCCAGCCGAGAGTGGTTGCTATTTTTAGACGATGATGATCGCTTTATGCCTGAAAAATGCGAGCGATTAGCACAAGAAATTGCAGAAAATCCAACCGCTAATTTTGTGTATCACCCTGCAAAATGTGAGATGGTAAATGAGGGTTTTACTTATGTAACCTCGCCATTTAAGTATAAAAGTGAATTGACGATAGAGAACATTCTTAAAGCGAATAAAATTGGCGGAATGCCGATGATTGGCTTGAAAAAAGCACTCTTTTGCAAAATTGGCGGATTACCTGACCGCTTGCGTTCCCTTGAAGATTATGATTTCTTACTGAAATTATTGGAAGAGCCAACTTTTGAGCCACTTTATGTGGACGAGGCTTTGACCTATTGCACCTTCCATACTAAACGTTCAAGTGTTTCAACAGATACCAGCAACACCGAAAAGGCAATTGAGTATATAAAACAAACCTATATTCAAACCCCTGAACAGGCGGAAAATTTTAAATTAAACTCACTTTATATTTTAAGTTATCCGCATATTATGAATTTATCCCGCAAGGCAGCAGGTTATTATTTTGAAATGTTCAAACAGACAAAAAATATCAAACAGCTGATTATTGCCCTTGTGATTTGTGTTTCGCCGAAGTTGGCGATTAATTTAAAAAGGTTTATTTAATGAAATTTTCCGTTTTAATGTCGTTATACATTAAAGAACAGCCTCAATATTTAAGAGAATGTTTTGAAAGCCTAAAAGCTCAAACTCGCCAAGCAGATGAAATTGTTGTCTGTTTTGATGGGGCTGTTACCCCTGAATTAGAAGCGATTGTGGAAGAATATAGTGCAATTTTGCCGATAAATGCGGTGAAATTTCCACAAAATCGGGGTTTAGGAAAAACCTTAAATGATGGCTTGACTCATTGTGCCAATGAGTGGGTTTTCCGAATGGATACCGATGATATTTGTTTGCCTGACCGTTTTGCAAAACAGGTGGCATTTATTGAGAAAAATCCAGAAGTGGTGATTTTTGGCGGGCAAATTGCGGAATTTGGGCAAGATATTAATGATATTGTGGCTTACCGCAATGTGCCAACCACAGCAGAAGAAATTATTAAATTTACTCGTACCCGTTGCCCGTTTAACCATATGACGGTAGCCTATCAAAAATCAAAAGTGTTGGAAGTAGGTGGATATCAAGACTTACAAGAAGATTACTATTTGTGGATCAAGCTCATCGCTCAATTCAAACAAGTCGCAAATTTACCTGATTTATTAGTCTATGCGAGAGTGGGAAACGGAATGGTAGGCAGACGCCGTGGAAAAGCCCAAGCAGAGGCAGAATGGCGTTTATATAAACTCAAAAATCATAGCCAAATCCACGACCCGATTTCCGGTTTTGGTATTTTCTTAATGCGGGCAATTCCACGATTATTGCCGCTATCTATGCTTAAAGCCATTTATGGACTATTGAGAAAATAAAGCAAAAAGAAACCACAGATTTTACCCTGTGGTTTTTTGTTATCTATTGATTCTTCAAAATCTCATTCATCAACTGAATATCAATATGGCAATAGCCCGTTGGGTTTTTCACTAAGTATTCTTGATGATATTCCTCAGCTGGGAAGTATTGTTCCAACATCTGATTTTCTACCGCGAGCGGTTTATCAAATTGAGATTGTAATTCGCTTAAGGCTTGGTTAATCACTGGTACATCTTGAGGATCGGTATGATAAATACCGGTGCGGTATTGAATGCCGATGTCGCCGCCTTGCTGGTTAATACTCACGGGGTCAATCACTTTAAAGAAGTAGTCTAATAGTTTTGCTAAGCTGATTTGGTTAGCATCATAAGTTACTTTCACGACTTCTGCGTGTCCACTGCCTGCACATACATCTTGGTATGTTGGGTTGTCTGTATTACCGTTGGCATACCCCGATTGAGCTTTGATTACACCTTTAATACGTTGCATAAAAGACTCTACGCCCCAGAAGCAGCCGCCCGCTAAATAGATTTCACGAATGTTTTGCATATTTTCTCTCCTATAATCCTTCAATTTTAAAGCATCAGTAAAAATTAACTAAAATTATACCTCTTGTAAAACACAATAATATATATTTTACCGATTTCAATTATAGATAATTGCATTTTTTACAAGATTTTTTACGCAAAAATAGGTATAGTATCACCACCTTTTTTAATCAATTTATAATTAGAGGTTCTATGGGTACTCTTAACAGCCTTTTAGGCATTATTGTTTTATTATTCATCGCATTTTTATTTTCGAGTAATAAACGCTCAATAAATGTGCGTACAGTATTAGGTGCGTTAGCGTTGCAAATTGCAATTGCGGCATTGGTGCTTTATGTACCGGCAGGTCGTGATGCATTAAATGCAATGGCAAGCGGTGTTTCTAAAGTTATTTCTTATGGTAATGAAGGTATTTCATTCCTATTTGGTGGCTTAGTCAGCGACAAAATGTTTGAAGTGTTTGGCGGTGGCGGTTTTGTCTTTGCTTTCCGTGTGCTTCCTGTGATTATTTTCTTCTCGGCATTAATTTCATTGCTTTATTACATCGGTGTAATGCAATGGGTAATCCGCATTTTAGGTGGATTATTACAAAAAGCGTTAGGTACATCTAAAGCTGAATCTATGTCTGCAGCGGCGAATATTTTCGTTGGTCAAACCGAAGCTCCACTTGTGGTAAAACCCTTTATCAGCAAAATGACTGAATCTGAACTCTTTGCGATTATGTCGGGTGGTTTAGCTTCTATTGCTGGCTCAGTAATGGCAGGTTATGCAGGAATGGGTGTGCCTTTAACCTACTTAATTGCAGCATCATTTATGGCAGCACCGGCAGGTTTATTATTTGCGAAAATTATGGTGCCACAAACAGAAACATTCCGTGATGAGTTAGAGGCAGTTGATTTAGAAAAACCAGCTAATATTCTTGATGCGGCTGCTTCAGGTGCGTCATCAGGTATGCAGCTAGCCTTAAACGTAGGGGCGATGTTGATTGCTTTCGTAGCGTTAATTGCCTTAGTGAATGGTATTTTAGGTGGTATTGGTGGCTGGTTCGGCTATGGCTCATTAAACTTAGGTCAAATTTTTGGCTGGATATTCAAACCACTTGCTTGGGTAATTGGCGTTCCTTGGGAAGAAGCTGAAATTGCAGGGCAGATGATTGGTCTAAAATTAGCGGTTAATGAATTTGTAGGCTACTTAGAGTTTGCAAAATATTTAGCACCTGAATCAGCCATTCAGTTAAGCGATAAAACCATCGCAATTATTACTTTTGCACTTTGTGGTTTCGCTAACTTCAGTTCTATTGCTATTTTAATCGGTGGTATTGGTGCAATGGCTCCAAATCGCCGTGGCGAGATTGCACGACTTGGTATTAAAGCCGTAATTGCAGGTTCACTAGCGAACTTAATGAGTGCGACTATTGCAGGCTTATTTATCGGCTTAGGCGGTGCAGTTTTATAATCTGAATAATGAATAAAACCACTAGAAATAGTGGTTTTATCTTTTTTTATTGAACGTAAACGGTTGCTTGGGATTTGTCTATTTACAAGCGGCCAGATTTTTATAAAAATTTACTGAATCATTCATTTAATTAAAAAGGAGAAGCTTATGAGTCTAAAAAATTCAGCTGAGATTGCACTTTCTTTGATGGATCTCACTACATTAAATGACAATGATACAGATGAAAAAGTCATCGCACTCTGTGAGCAAGCTAAAACCGATTTTGGAATACCAGCGGCAGTATGCGTTTACCCATGCTTTGTGCCAATTGCACGCAAAACGCTAAAAGCACAGGGGATTGAGCAAGTAAAAATAGCAACGGTAACTAATTTCCCACACGGCAATGATGATATTGAAATTGCTATTGCTGAAACCAAAGCGGCAGTGGCTTATGGGGCAGATGAAGTTGATATTGTTTTCCCGTATAAAGCATTAATGGCTGGGAACGAGCAAATTGGCTTTGAATTAGTGAAACAAGCTAAAGCAGTGTGCCAAGCAAGCAATGTTTTACTTAAAGTGATTATTGAAACGGGCGAGTTAAAGTCAGCAGAACTCATTCGTAAAGCAAGTGAGATTTCAATTCGAGCAGGGGCAGATTTCATCAAAACTTCAACGGGTAAAGTGCCTGTAAATGCGACCCTTGAATCAGCTCGCATTATGCTTGAAACTATTCGTGATTTAGGTGTGGCGGAAACAGTAGGTTTTAAAGCCGCAGGTGGGGTAAAAACCAGTGAAGAGGCTGCAGAATATCTATCGTTAGCTGAATCGATTTTAGGAAAAGAATGGGTAAATAGTACCCATTTCAGATTTGGTGCTTCGAGCTTATTAGCGAATTTGTTAGCGACGTTAAATGATGAACAGCAACAGACTGTTCAAGGTTATTAATTTTTATTTATTAAGAGGAAAAAAGTATGGCAACTCCACACATTAACGCACCTGAAGGTGCATTTGCAGACGTTGTATTAATGCCGGGCGATCCGCTTCGTGCAAAATATATTGCTGAAACCTTTTTAGACGATGTGAAAGAAGTAACTAACGTACGCAATATGTTAGGCTACACAGGAACTTATAAAGGTCGCCGCATTTCTGTGATGGGACACGGTATGGGTATTCCATCTTGCTCAATTTATGCTAAAGAGTTAATTACCGAATATGGTGTGAAAAAAATTATTCGTATTGGCTCTTGCGGTGCGGTGCGTAATGATGTTCACGTTCGTGATGTGATTATCGGTACAGGTGCTTGTACAGATTCTAAAGTAAATCGCATTCGTTTCCGTGATAACGATTTTGCGGCGATTGCAGACTTTGAGATGACATTAGCAGCATATCAAGCAGCACAACAAAAAGGCGTGAATGTACGAGTAGGGAATTTATTCTCAGCAGATTTATTCTACAGCCCAGATGTTGAAATGTTTGATGTAATGGAAAAATACGGCATTTTAGGTGTTGAGATGGAAGCGGCTGGTATTTATGGTGTAGCGGCAGAATTTGGTGCGAAAGCATTAGCGATCTGTACCGTTTCAGACCATATTCGTACAGGTGAACAAACAACGGCGGAAGAGCGTCAATTAACCTTCAATGATATGATTGAAATTGCATTAGAGTCAGTTTTAATTGGTGATAAGCAATAAGCGGTCATATTTCTACAATTTTTTGCAAAACCCTAACAGTGCTAACGTTAGGGTTTTTTATTAGTTTTAATGAATAAAAAATCATTTAATTTGAATTATTATGCAGAAATAAACTTGAGTTTAGAGAAAAATAAACTTAGACTACAAGCAGATAAATAAAGATTAAAGATAGAAGGATTTTCAATGAGCAAATACAAAATCTTTGTGGACGGTGCAGTTGGCACAACAGGGCTACGCATTCACGAACGTTTAAGCCAAGCAGAAGATATTGAGTTATTAATTTTGCCCGAAGAGCAGCGTAAAGAGTTAGACGCTCGTTTAGCCAAAGTGGCAGAGGCGGATTTAACTTTTCTTTGTTTGCCTGACGAAGCCTCAAAAGAATTAGTAGCGAACGCACCGCAAAATGCTCGAATTTGTGATACTTCAACCGCTCATCGAATCGATCCTGATTGGGTTTATGGTTTTGCTGAATTAACAGGACAGGCAGCAAAAATCAAAAATGCCAACCGTGTTGCCGTGCCGGGTTGCCACGCTACAGGCTATATTGCATTAGTTCGCCCATTAGTGGAAAAAGGTGTGTTGCCTGCAGATTATCCATTAAGTTGCCATTCACTTACAGGCTATTCGGGTGGTGGAAAAGCGATGATTGCGGATTATGAAAATCCAAATCGTGGAGATGCCTTGAATGCACCTCGTGCTTATGGATTAGCATTAAAACACAAACATTTGCCTGAAATGAAGGCTCTTACGCAAATGCAAAATCCGCCGATTTTTACCCCAGTTGTCGCAGATTTCTACAGCGGAATGCTAGTCACTGTGCCGTTACCAATGTCTGTATTACAAGTGGTGAAATCTGGCGAAGAAATTGCAAATCTGTTGGCAGATTATTATCAAGATAGCCAATTAATCAGCGTTCACCCTTTCCAAGATTTACCTGAAGATGGAATGCTCTCAGCCAATGCTTTTTCAGGCAAAGACAGCCTAGAGATTTTTGTATATGGCAATGAAACACAAGTTTTACTCGCTGCCCGTTTCGATAATTTAGGCAAAGGGGCATCTGGTGCTGCGGTGCAGTGTATGAATATAATGCTTGGAAGAGAGGAAATCTCTGGACTAAATATCTAAACGTAGGGACGCACTGAGTGCGTCCATTATATTGATGAGGACACACGCAGTGTGCCCCTACAAGAAGAGAAATAAAATGCAACTACAAGAAATCAACCAACTCGCAAATTTATTAGAAAAATCAACCGCTTGTCTAGCTAAATGGCAAGATAAAATCATCGTGTTGAAATATGGCGGTAATGCGATGATTAACGAAGAGCTGAAAAAGTCGGTAATGGCGGATATTTTATTGCTAAACCGTTTAGGCGTGAAAGTGGTGCTGGTTCACGGTGGTGGGCCTGAAATTTCGCAAGGGGTAAAATTATTAGGCAAAGAACCGCAGTTTATTAATGGATTGCGTGTAACAGACAGCGATACCATCAATGTCGTGCTGCAAATGTTAGCAGGTAAAGTAAACAAAAGCCTCGTTGCATTACTGAAAGGCAAAGGCATTGGCTTATGCGGTATTGATGGAGCAATGTTGCAATGCAAAAAACTAGAAGCCGATGTAGATTACGGCTTTGTAGGCGATATTGTTAAAGTTGATCCAACTGTGATTGACATTGCTCTAAACGCAGGGCTAATTCCTGTGATTTCAACGGTGGGGGTTGATGAAATGGGGCAGGCTTATAATATCAATGCCGATACCGCAGCGAGCGAAATTGCCATTGCACTAGGGGCGGCAAAATTGGTTTCAATGACGGATATTGCAGGCTTATTGCGAGATCGTTTTGACGAAAGTACCTTAATTCCAGAGGTGGAAGTTTCCGAAGTTCAAGGCTTAATTGATCAAGGCATTATTGCGGGCGGAATGATCCCGAAAATCGCTTGCTGTACTGATTTTATTAATGCAGGCGGCATTGAGGCAAATATTATTGATGGCAGAATAGACCAGGCCATTCTAGTTGAGCTTTTTGGCGGTAAAAATGGTACACGTTTTTATAAAGCCTAATTTGCAAAATAGTGAGAAAATTTAACCGCTTGTATGAAATTATTGCTTAAATATTTCGTCTGTGCTTTGTCTGTTATCGGCTTAGTTGGGCTAGTTTACTATTTCTCTTCTTATGAGTTTAGATTGAAATCAGAAGCATCAATTGGCGACGCTCAAGCTTAATATACTTTAGGTTCGGGAGATTTTGACGGGGAACCGAATGGCTTAGTATTCGACCCTCAAGAGAGCTTAGCGTGGCTTGATAAGGCGGCGAGTCAAGGTCATCAAAACGCACAATTGATGTTAGCTGAGGTGTATGCTGATTCAGATTATTATCCACAGTTTTACGATGAAACCTTAGCGTTAAAATGGCTCAAAGAATTAGAAAAAGGGGAATTGGAGAAAGCAACTGCATTTCACGCAAAAAAACTGCGATTTCATCTTTATGCCGATGGTGCAACCTTCAACAAGCGGTCAGATTTAGTCAAAAATTGGCAAATGGAAATAGAGCAAAAAGCATTTGATAGTGGAAGAAACGAGGCGGCAGACCTATTATTTCAAGTGTTTTATCAGCTTGAGGATTATGAAAGAGCTTACCAAGTTGCTCAAACGCAGTTAAATAACGAACTGAATAAAGGTTATTATTTAAATTATGTTGCAATGGCAACCATTGAGGGAAGGGGAACTGAGCAGAACTTAACCCAAGCCACTCAGCTATTTAAACAAGCGATAGAAAACCATCAAGATTATCGAATATATTACCTAGCAGAAGATTTTGTGGAAACTAATCAGCTAGATAAGGCTCTCTACTTATATGGCTTACTTTGCGAAGTGGAACATTCAGCGAATAGCGAACGTGAAAAAGCCTGCGAAAAGTTAAAATCATTACAGAAATAAGGAAAAATATGACAAGCAACAACATCAAACAATTAGATAAAGAGTATATTGCCCAAACGTACGGCAGATTTGATTTAGCCCTTTCACAGGGCAAAGGCTGCGATGTGTGGGATTTTGAAGGCAACCAATATTTAGATTTTACTAGCGGCATTGGGGTAAACAGCTTAGGTTGGGCTGATGATGACTGGCTTTCGGCTATCACAACTCAAGCAGGAAAATTACAACACACCTCAAATTTATTTTTTACTGAACCCTCAAGCCAATTAGCGAAAAAATTGGTGACTGCAAGCGGTCTAAAAAGATCATTTTTTTGCAATTCAGGGGCGGAAGCAAACGAGGGAGCAGTAAAAACAGCTCGCAAATATAGCCACGATAACTATGGCACTGGGCGTTCAACGGTTTTAACCTTAGTCAATTCATTTCACGGCAGAACGATTTCAACCTTGGCGGCAACGGGGCAAGATGTGTTTCATCAACACTTTTTCCCCTTTACTGATGGCTTTGAATATGTGCCTGCAAATGATATCGAAGCACTCAAAACACGTTTAAATGCCAATGATGTATGCGGTATTTTAGTTGAAGTAGTACAAGGCGAGGGCGGTGTTTGTGCTTTAAATAATGATTACTTGCAGGCGGTGCAGTCGCTTTGCCAACAAAAAGATTTAGTCTTTATTATCGATGAAGTACAAACAGGCATTGGGCGAACAGGCACAATGTTTTCTTACCAACAATTTGGTTTGCAGCCTGATATTGTAAGTCTTGCCAAAGGCTTAGGCGGAGGATTACCGATAGGGGCTTTTCTGTTAGGCGAGAAAGTGGAAAATATATTAGGCAAAAGCGATCACGGCTCAACCTTTGGCGGCAACCCCGTTGCCTGTGCTGGAGCAAATGTTATATTAGATAAAATCAATGCTGAATTCTTACAAGAAGTACAACGAAAAGGGCAATCTCTACAGCAAAAATTACAAGTTCTACCAAAAGTAAAATCGGTATCGGGCTTAGGCTTAATGCTTGGCGTGGAATTTGAAGAAAGCGTTTCAGCTTCTGATGTGGTGGCTAAATGTATTGACAAAGGCGTACTATTTTTAACCGCAAAAAGTAAATTAAGATTACTCCCACCGCTGATTATTTCTGATGAGCAGATTGATAAGGGGATTGCTGTCTTGAAAGAGGTGTTGGAAAGTTATTGATCCCAAATAAGGTTGCATTAATAATAGCCTTTAGTATATTGAGGATAATAGAAATACATATCATTAGCAAGTATTTGATTTTATTAGCTTTTTGATTTCAATCAAAGTTATTTGTACTCCTTTTAGGTTAAAGTTACTTTAGTTAATTTTCGTGGAGGGAAATTATATGAGTGATTTTAACCTAAATCGTCGTCATTTTCTTAAAACTGCCTCTGCAACAAGCCTAGCGGCAGCATCTGGTTTATCTCTTCCTTTTTCAGCTAAAGCTGAGTCTATTCTCGTTCAAAATACAAGCGATGAAAAAATTGTATGGAGTGCTTGTACCGTAAACTGCGGTAGCCGTTGTGCGTTACGTATGCACGTTAAAGATGAGCAAATTACTTATGTAGAAACGGATAATACAGGTACAGAAACCTATAATGTGGATCATCAAGTTCGAGCTTGTTTGAGGGGGCGTTCAATGCGTCGTCGTGTATATAATCCTGATCGTTTGAAATATCCGATGAAACGTGTGGGTAAACGTGGAGAAGGAAAGTTTGAGCGTATCACTTGGGATGAGGCCTTAACTACCATTGCGGATTCATTGAAGAAAAACATTGCAAAATATGGTAATGAAAGTATCTATTTGAACTATGGTACAGGGACTTTAGGTGGCACGATAACGCAATCTTGGCCACCAGGTTCAACATTAGTTGCTCGTTTAATGAACTGTATCGGTGGTTACTTAAATCATTATGGTGATTATAGCACAGCACAAATTGCGGTAGGACTAGATTATACCTACGGTGGAGGCTGGGCATTAGGTAATGGAATGGCTGATATAGAAAATACTAAACTTATTGTGCTATTCGGTAATAACCCAGCGGAAACCCGTATGAGTGGTGGTGGATTAACTTATTGTATTCAGCAAGCTAAAGAAAAATCTAATGCCAAATTAATTATTATTGACCCTCGTTATACCGATACCGGGGTTGGTAGAGAAGATGAATGGATTCCAATTAGACCTGGAACAGATGCCGCATTAGTTTCGGCGATTGCTTATGTGCTGATTACTGAAGATTTAGTGGATCAACCATTCCTTGATAAATATTGTGTAGGTTATGATGAAAAAACATTGCCAGCAAGTGCTCCAAAAAATGGTCACTATAAGGCTCATATCTTAGGACAAGGCAAAGATGGTATTGCAAAAACGCCTGAATGGGCTGCGAAAATTACAGGTATTCCTGCTGATCGTATCATTAAGTTGGCTCGTGAAATTGGTTCAACTAAACCTGCTTATATTTCTCAGGGCTGGGGGCCTCAAAGGCGCAGTAATGGGGAAATTCTTTCCCGTGCAATTGCAATGCTCCCGATTTTAACTGGTAATGTTGGAATTAGTGGGGGAAATACAGGTGCACGTGAAAGTTCTTATGGTCTTCCTTTTGTGAGAATGCCAACTTTAACTAATCCGGTCAAAGCTAGCATTCCAATGTTTCTCTGGACAGATGCTATTTTCCGAGCAACAGAAATGACGGATAAAACAGATGGTATTCGTGGTGTTGAGCGTTTAACTGCACCAATTAAAGTCATTTGGAATTATGCAAGTAATTGCTTAATTAACCAGCACGCTGACATTAATCGTACTCACGAAATTTTACAAGATGAGTCTAATTGTGAGCTGATTATTACCATTGATAATCATATGACTTCAACGGCGAAATATAGTGATATTTTATTGCCAGACTGTACAACATCTGAGCAGATGGATTTTTGTTTAGATGCGTTCACATCCAATATGAACTACGTCATTTTTGCGGATCAAGTGGTTAAACCACCATTTGAGTGTCGCAATATCTACGATATGTTAAGTGATTTATCTGAAAAATTAGGAGTAAAAGAGCAATTTACAGAAGGAAGAACACAAGAGCAATGGTTACGTCATATTTATGAACAATCAAGAGAGCAAATTCCTGAATTGCCGACTTTTGATGAATTTAGAAAACAGGGAATTTTCAAGAAAATCGATCCAAATGGCTTTTATATTGCTTATAAAGATTTCCGTGAAAATCCAGAGGCTAATCCATTAGCAACACCATCAGGCAAAATTGAAATTTATTCAGAACGCCTAGCTGAAATCGCTCAAACGTGGGAGTTGGATAAAGATGAAGTTATCCACCCATTACCTATTCACGTAGATAGCTTTGAGCATTATGGCGATCTGTTAATAGAAAAATACCCTCTACAGGTATGTGGTTTCCACTATAAGGCTCGTACGCACTCTACTTATGGTAATATTGATGTATTAAAGGCTTCTAATCCGCAAGAAGTTTGGATTAATCCGATTGATGCAGAGCCAAGAGGAATTAAAAATGGCGATATGCTCAAAATTTTTAATGACCGTGGAGAAGTACATATCAACGCTAAAGTTACGCCTCGCATTATTCCTGGCGTTGTTGCATTAAGTGAGGGGGGCTGGTATGCACCAGATAATAAAGGGATTGATCATGGCGGTTGTGTGAATGTACTCACTACACAACGCCCATCTCCTTTAGCCAAAGGTAATCCGCAGCATTCTAACTTAGTACAAGTTGCAAAATTATAGGGGTGAGTTATGGAACAATATGGTTTTTATTTCGATTCTGAACGTTGTACCGGCTGTAAAACGTGTGAGTTAGCTTGTAAGGATTATAAAGACTTAGGTACAGAGGTTAATTTTCGCCGAATTTATGAATATGCTGGCGGTAATTGGATACAAGATAGCAATGGTTGCTGGAATCAAGATGTCTTTACATACTATATGTCGATATCTTGTAACCATTGCGATGCCCCCGCTTGTAGTAAAGTCTGCCCAACAGGTGCAATGCACAAAAATGCGGATGGTTTTGTATTAGTTGATGATACTAAATGTATTGGTTGCCGTTATTGCAGTATGGCTTGTCCTTATGATGCACCACAATTTGATGTGAAAAAAGGATTAATGACGAAATGTGATGGTTGCTACTCCCGAGTAAAGGAAGGTAGCAAGCCAATTTGTGTAGATGCTTGCCCATTGCGTGCGTTGGATTTTGCCACTATTACCGAGCTTCGTAAAAAATATGGTGAGCAAGCCTCTATTGCTCCATTACCACCAGCAGATTTTACTAAACCGAATTTGGTTGTAAAACCGAATAAGAATGCTCGCCCAAGTGGCGATAAAAGTGGCTTCTTAGCAAATCCAAGGGAGGTGTAATATGAACGGACTACACGAATTACCTTTAATTATTTTCACCGTTCTTGCTCAAGTGGTAGTGGGTTGTTGGCTATTATTTAGTTTTGTTCTGTGTCGTGATAATTCAGAGCAAAGTCGCTCTTATTTGCATAAAATGCTGTTTATTCCCTTAGTTTTATTAGCGATTGGATTTATTGCATCAGTTATGCATTTAGGTTCGCCACTAAAAGCATTTAATAGCTTAAACCGTGTTGGACAATCAATGCTTAGCAATGAAATTGCAAGCGGAGCAGCCTTCTTTATTCTAGCAGGTTTGTATTGGATATTGGCAATTTTAGGTAAGATACCAAGAGGAATTGCAAAAATTTGGCTAATTTTGACCGCTTGTATTGGCTTACTTTTTATGTATATGATGAATAACCTCTATCATATCAATACTGTGCCAACGTGGAATACGGTATTTACCTCGTGGCAATTTTACTTAACGGTTGTTATTGGTGGTAATGCGTTAGGATATGCACTATTAAAAAGTAATCCTTATCGAGAATATCCTCTTTGCTACTGTTCTTGGATTTATTTTATTGCCGTATTTTTAGCAGCTATAGTGGTGATTTATCAAGGCTTTAGTTTAAGTCAAATCCACAGTTCAGCTATGCAAGCAACAGCTTTAGTGCCAGATTATGCGATTATGCACGCAGTTCGATTATGTCTATTAGGTTTAGCAGGTATTTTATTATTTAAGGGTAAAAATACAATGCTTTTAGGAATAGCTGTCATAATGATGCTATTTGCTGAAATGATTGGCAGAACCGTGTTTTATGGCTTACATATGACCGTTGGAATGGCTGTGGCAGGATAAAAATAAAGGGCGAATTATTCGCCCTTTGAGAATTTTTTATATTCGAGGTGGTATGGATAAAGTATTATTAGAATGGATTTCCTTAAGTGGAAGATTATTAGGAACACTATTTTATTATTCGCCAAATGAGCTACAGGCTCAGGCTGTATTATATCTATTTTCTGAGTCAGAGTGGGCACAACAATGGCCAATTCAGCATTCAGAAATACCTGCCTTGATTACTAATGGGCTGAAACAAGACATCTCTAGAGATTATCAAGCATTGTTTATTGGTCCAAATGAACTAGCTGCACCACCTTGGAGTTCTGTTTATTTAGATGAAGAATCTGTCATTTTTGGTGAATCGCTATTAAATTTAAGGGCATTTTTGCAAAAGCACCAGATTAGCTTTTCATTAGGAACGAATGAACCTGAAGATCATTTTGGATTGATGTTAATGCTATCTGCCTATTTAGCTGAAAATAAACCAGAACTGTTAGCTGAATATTTAGGTAGCTATTTATTAAATTGGGCTTATCGCTATTTAGATTTATTAAGTGAACAGCAAGATTATCCTTTTTATCAAGGGCTGGCATTACTTGCTAAAGATACACTACACTCTTGGCAAGAACAGGCGAACATAGAAGTTATCCAATCTCAACTCTATCGGTAATGAATATGCAAGCTAGAAATGAACAGTATTATGAGGCATATTTAAGCCATAAACAGATTTCAAGGCGTAGATTGTTCCGCACGTTATTTAACTCTGTAGATAAAGGGCAGAAAGAATATAATGCTCGTTTAGCTCATCGTCCGCCTTTTGCTGCGGAGGAACATCTATTTCTAGTTGCTTGTACTGGCTGTGGAGATTGCACTCAGGCTTGCCCACATAATTTAATTCAAATTCAGCAAAAAAAAGCGGTTTTAGAGCTAGATTATATGAGCTGCAGTTTATGCGGAAAATGTGCCGAAAGTTGCTCTACTAATGCTTTAAATATTGCCTTCAAACGAGATACTGGGCTTCGCCCAAGTGTCTCTAATGAGTGCTTAGTTAAGCAAAATCAGCTTTGTACTATGTGCCAAGATCAATGTTCTCAGCAAGCTATTTCTAGCAATTTGATGGTGAATAATGAACTATGTAATGGTTGTGGAGAATGTAAGATAAGTTGCTTTTTATCAGCTATTCAACTAGTTTAATCTTTCAAAAAGAAATCAGCACCTAAATGGTGCTGATTTTTTATACTCTACGAACGTTTCATTATCTCAAAAAACTCTTCGTTGGTTTTTGCCATCATTAGTTTATCAATTAACCATTCGATAGCGTCCACTTCGTCCATTGGATTAAGCACTTTGCGTAACATCCAAGTTTTTTGTAGCTCATCTGCTGCCATTAATAAGTCATCTTTACGAGTACCTGAGCGGTTGAAGTCAATCGCAGGGAAGATACGGCGTTCTGCAATACGGCGAGAGAGGTGTAGCTCCATATTACCCGTACCTTTGAACTCTTCAAAGATAACTTCGTCCATTTTTGAGCCGGTATCCACAAGTGCGGTTGCGATAATGGTTAAGCTACCGCCTTCTTCCACGTTACGAGCTGCACCGAAGAAGCGTTTTGGACGGTGTAATGCGTTAGCGTCCACACCACCCGATAAAATTTTACCTGAAACAGGGGTAACGGTGTTGTAAGCACGAGCAAGACGTGTGATAGAGTCTAATAAAATAACCACGTCTTTTTTATGTTCAACAGAACGTTTTGCTTTTTCAATTACCATTTCCGCAACTTGAACGTGGCGGGTTGCTGGCTCATCAAAGGTTGAGGCAATTACTTCACCACGCACGGTACGTTGCATTTCAGTAACCTCTTCAGGGCGCTCATCAATTAATAAAACAATTAATTCACATTCTGGATGGTTAGAGGTTATGCTTTGTGCAATATTTTGCAGAAGAACGGTTTTACCTGCTTTTGGTGGTGCAACGATCAACGCACGCTGACCTTTACCAATAGGTGCAGCTAAATCTAAAATTCGAGCGGTTAAATCTTCTTTTGAGCCATTACCACGCTCCATTTTTAAGCGGGAATTGGCGTGCAGAGGAGTTAAGTTTTCAAAGAGAATTTTGCTGCGAGAGGCTTCCGGTTTGTCATCATTAACTGAATCGACTTTCAGTAGGGCAAAATAGCGTTCACCTTCTTTTGGCGGGCGGATTTTACCTTCTACTTTATCACCGGTTTGTAAGTTAAAACGGCGGATTTGACTCGGTGAAACATAAATGTCATCAGGACCTGCTAAGTATGAGCTATCAGCTGAACGTAAGAAACCAAAGCCGTCGGGTAAAATTTCTAACACGCCTTGACCGAAAATGTCTTCGCCACTTTTAGCGTGTTGTTTAAGGATAGCAAAAACAATATCTTGTTTGCGTAAACGAGCTAGATTTTCTAAGCCCATCTGGTTTTCGCCCATTTCAACTAATTCTGAAACAGGGGTATTTTTAAGTTGAGTAAGATGCATAGTATGAATATTAAACTTGTGATTAAATAAGATTGGGTTATTTGATTAGATATGGATAAGCCATAAAAGATGTGGCGAAGAATACAGCAATAAGAGAAAAATTGCAAATTTTTTATAAAAGATAACCGCTTGTAGTAAGACAAATGCCGACATAAAGTCGGCATTTCGTTTGGGTTTGAATTACGCTTCGATACCTTCAAATAAAAGAGTACTTAAATAACGTTCTGAAGCTGATGGTAGAACAACCACAATTAACTTATCAGCAAATTCAGGTAATTTAGCAATACGGTCTGCTGCTGCTACCGCTGCACCTGATGAGATGCCACCTAAAATCCCTTCTTCTGCCATTAATCGACGAGCCGTTGCAATCGCTTCTTCGCTTGAAACTTGCTCAACACGCTCTACTAATGATAAATCTAAGTTTTTCGGAATAAAGCCTGCACCAATACCTTGAATTTTGTGTGGGCCCGGTTTTACTTCTTCGCCGTTTAAGGTTTGGGTAATGACTGGTGATTCTGCCGGCTCAACCGCCACAGAAATAATTTGTTTACCTTTATCTTGTTTGATAGCACGAGAAACACCTGTAATAGTACCGCCTGTACCAACACCTGCTACTAATACATCAATCTTACCTTCAGTTGCTTCCCAAATTTCAGGGCCTGTTGTTTGCTGGTGGATAGCTGGGTTTGCAGGGTTTTCAAACTGTTTTAAAGTTACATAATGGTTTGGATCAGAGGCTGCGATCTCTTCTGCTTTTGCAATCGCCCCTTTCATACCTTTTGCACCTTCGGTTAGCACTAAATTTACGCCTAAACCGCGTAATAAACGTTTACGCTCGGTACTCATTGTTTCAGGCATTGTTAAGGTTAATTTATAGCCACGAGCCGCTGCAACATACGCAAGGGCAATACCTGTGTTACCACTGGTTGCATCAACGATTTCTTTATCTTTAGTGAGAATACCGTCTTTCTCTGCTTGCCACACCATATTTGCACCAATACGGCATTTAACGCTGAAACTTGGGTTACGGCCTTCCACTTTCACCACGATATTTCCATTACCGAAGTTTTTTAAACGAACAAGTGGCGTGTTACCGATAGAATATGAATTGTCTGCATAAATTGTCATTGTGATATTCCTTACTTGGTTAGTTAAGATTTGAAATTATCATACTCATTTTTTTGCACTTTGCTAGTAGCTGGAATTTATTTGATATAACTAAAAGGAATATATGGAGTGTTTAAAGGCAAGAAAAAACGGTCTGTTTGCAAAAAATTCACAAAATCAGACCGCTTGTAATGGGTTATTTCAGCTCTCTTGCCCCTTGATTATCTACTTTACAAATGTGGATAAAACCCTCGTTGTTTTGTAGATATTCTTTCTCAAGATAATTCACTAAACGTTGGGTGTGTTCTAAATCAGGTGCAATGGCAAACATAGTTGGGCCTGAACCTGAAATGCCCACCGCTAATGCCCCTAAATCTTTACAGCCTTGGCGAACTGCTGGGAAGTTTGGCAGTAAATCTTCACGATAAGGCTCTGCGATTAAGTCTTTCATCATCGTGGCGGCTAATACGTCTTGATGTGTATGGCAAGCGTGTACGAAAGAGCCTAAGTAGCGAGCTTGTTGAATCATATCTTGGCGGGTGTAGCTTTTTGGTAGAATCGCACGAGCTTCCGCAGTGGAGACTTCCACACCCGGATAGGCAAGCACCCAATACCATTCATCAAAGAACGGCAACGGTTGGCAAATATTGCCGAGTGATTGTGTCATTAATTGCAAACCGCCTAAATAGCAAGGGGCTACGTTATCATAATGGATTGAGCCAGAAATTCTGCCTTCTAACTCGCCCATCATTTCCAACAATTCCATTTTTGAGAACGGCTCATCGTGGAATTTATTGAGTGCGACTAATGCAGCGACAATCGAACAAGCACTTGAGCCGAGCCCTGAACCAATCGGCATATTTTTTTCAAGCGTTAAGCGTAAATTTTTAATGTTGCCACCACGCAATTTAAAACGTTCGCTAAATAGTACATAGGCTTGATAAACGATATTTTTTTGTGGTTCTTTTGGCAATTTACGCACAAAATAACCGGCACTTTCTAGTTCAAACGGTTGAACGCAGTCTTCAATTTGAACGACATCGCCAAGTAAAGAGCCGTCAATCGGGGAGATGGCAGCTCCTAATGAGTCAAAACCCACACTAATATTTGCACTTGAAGCTGGAGCATAAATACGTAAAGCCATTAGTTTGCGCCTCCCGGTAAAGTACGCAGAATATCGGCGAAGATACCTGCGGCGGTTACGCTATTCCCTGCACCATATCCACGCAATAAAAGTGGAATTGGATTATAGTAGCGAGTTAAGAATGCAAGGGCATTTTCACCATCTTTCACTTTATAAAGTGGGTGGTTTTCATCAACGGCTTCAATTGCCACTCGGCATTTATCGCCTGTGATAGATCCAACATAGCGTAACACTTTACCTTCTGCTTTTGCTGCTTCAACACGTTTGTTAAATTCTTCGTCTAATGAAGGTAGGATTTCTAAGAACTCATCACGAGTCATACCTTCCGAGAAACCTTTTGGTAACACGCCTTCAATTTCAATATCATCAAATTCAAGCGGTAAACCTGTTTCACGGGCTAAAATCAATAACTTACGAGCAACGTCTGCACCTGATAAATCATCACGTGGATCTGGCTCGGTAAAGCCTTTCTCTTTGGCAAGCAATGTAGCTTGAGAAAGCGTTAAGCCTTCTTCTAATTTACCGAAAATAAACGAAAGTGAGCCAGATAGAATACCTTCAAATTTCTCGACTTCATCGCCAGCAGCTAATAAGTTTTGTAAGTTTTCGATAACAGGTAAACCTGCACCTACATTGGTTTCATACAGGAATTTGTGCTGGCTTTGGCGAGCATTTTCACGCATTTCTAAGTAGTAGTCATAGCCTGATGTATTCGCTTTTTTATTTGGTGTTACTACGTGGAAACCCTCTTTTAACGCACGAGCGTAAAGGTTCGCTACCGATTGAGCCGAAGTACAATCAACAAACACAGGGTTTACAACGTGGTGGAATTTGATAAATGAAAGCAATACATCAAAATCAGACGGTTGGATTGCTTTTTCTAAATCTTCTTTCCAGTTCTCTAAATCTAAGCCATTTTCGTTTAGTAACATTTTATCCGAATTGGCTAAGGCACAAATTCGGATCTCAATGTCCTTCTTTGCCAAAAATTCCTTTTGCTGTTTGACCTGCTCAATTAACTCGCTACCAACGCCGCCCACGCCCACTAAAAACATATCGACAACACGTTTGCTGTTAAAAAGTGATTTGTGGGTTGCTTTTACCGCTTCAATCGCTTTATTTAATGGCACAACCGCAGAAATTGAACGCTCTGATGAGCCTTGTGCAATTGCTACAATACTAATATTTGCTTGAGCCAGAGCAGAGAAGAAACATGCCGCAATACCTTTAGCGGTACGCATACCATCGCCTACTACAGAGACAATCGATAAATCTTTAATAATATCGATCGGATCGAGTAAATTATCTGCTAATTCTTGAGTAAATTCCGCATTCAGTGCAGCTAATGCCTTGTCTGCTGATTTAGCTGGTACACAGAAACTAATACTGTATTCTGATGAAGATTGGGTGATTAAAATAACCGAAATACCTGCTTTCGACATGGTTGAGAACACACGAGCAGCCATTCCCACCATACCTTGCATTCCTGCACCTGAAACGTTAAACATCGCCACGTTATCAAGGTTAGTAATGCCTTTGACTTTTAGGTTGTCGTTCGCTACATTGCCATCAATTAATGTGCCTTTGCCTTCAGGATTGCCTGTGTTTTTAATTAAGCACGGGATATTCAGCGGCACTAACGGCCCGATTGTGCGAGGGTGGATTACTTTTGCCCCAAAGTAAGAAAGCTCCATTGCCTCTTGGTAGCTCATTGATTCTAAACAAACAGCATCAGGTACTAAGCGAGGGTCGCAAGTGTAAACACCGTCCACGTCCGTCCAAATTTCACATACGTCCGCTTTTAAACAAGCCGCTAAGCAAGCTGCAGAGTAGTCTGAACCGTTACGTCCTAATAACACTAATTCGCCTTGCTCGTTACCCGCGGTAAAACCTGCCATTAGCACTACGTTTTGCTTTGGAATTGAAGGTGCATCAACACGTTTAGTTGATTCTGCAATATCGACAGAAGATTCTAAATAGCTACCATGTGCTAATAATTTTTCAACAGGGTCAATGCGAGTAACGGTGTAGCCTTTTGCTTCAAACCACGCTTGCATCATTGCAATAGAAAGTTTTTCGCCTCTGCAATGAATGGTTGCAGCGATTTTGTCTGATAACGATTTAGTTTGAGCGGCTTCTGCTGCCACTTGCTGAATTTGGGTTAATTCAGCCTCAACTAAAGCTAATAATTCATCTTTAGCGAAATTATTGTTTGCTTCGTATAAGCCATTAATGATGTTGTGGAAAATTTCAGTGGCTTCAGCAAGATTATATTCAAAAGATTCGCCAGCAATCGCTTTATCAACAATGGCGACAAGGTGGTTGGTAATTTTAGCTGGAGCAGATAACACACCTGCTGCTTGGTCAGCCAAATGGGCTTTCCCGATGATATCTGCCGCTTGCATAAAGCGTTCCGGGTTGGCAAGCGATGTGCCACCAAATTTAAGAACTCGCATAGTTACTCCTGATAATGTATTTGTAAATTTTTCTATAAAAAAACCCGCTTGTAGCGGGTTTTCAGTTTATTCTTTCTTTTTGTAGCCAATAAAAACCCGCATTATGTTGGCGACATAATGGTGGTAATAATCGTAGTCATTGCAGAAAAGTGATTCATCGGCTATATCTCGTTAAGAGAGGAAATAATGACTGAAGAATGCGTGAAAATAATTCCTTTGTCAATGGGATTAACAGTATTTTCTGTTACTTTTCTAAAAATTTTTCATTGGTTTTAACAATTACTACATAATATTGTTCTAGATCAAAAAAATATGCTTTTCTGTGTAATTCTTGATAAAATGAAAGCGGAGTTTAACTCTGATTAACCTATTTATTATTTGAAAAAGGAATTAACTATGTCATACACATTACCTGAATTGGGCTATGCTTATGATGCATTAGAGCC
Organism: Mannheimia kashgarensis; assembly: GCF_041807705.1. Taxonomy (NCBI): domain Bacteria; kingdom Pseudomonadati; phylum Pseudomonadota; class Gammaproteobacteria; order Pasteurellales; family Pasteurellaceae; genus Mannheimia; species Mannheimia kashgarensis. The sequence continues at coordinate 4,046 of NZ_JBGTYY010000001.1, read as the reverse complement.
ACAGTTTGATGCAAAAACAATGGAAATTCACCATTCTAAACATCACCAAACCTATATCAATAATGCAAATGCTGCATTGGAAGCTCACCCAGAGTTATTAGAAAAATGTCCTGCTGAGTTAATTAAAGATTTAAGCCAAGTGCCTGAAGATAAACGCACAGCAGTACGCAACAACGTGGGCGGACACGTAAACCACACTTTATTCTGGAAAGGTTTAAAAACAGGCACAACATTACAAGGTGCATTAAAAGAAGCGATTGAACGTGATTTCGGTTCGGTTGAAGCATTCCAAGCAGAATTTGAAAAAGCAGCAACAACGCGTTTCGGTTCAGGCTGGGCGTGGTTAGTGGTGGCAGACGGCAAATTAGCTGTTGTTTCAACTGCAAACCAAGACAACCCATTAATGGGCAAAGAAGTAGCTGGCGTTTCAGGCTACCCGATTTTAGGGTTAGACGTGTGGGAACACGCTTACTACTTAAACTACCAAAACCGCCGTCCGGATTTCATTAAAGCGTTCTGGAACGTAGTAAACTGGGAGGAAGCTACTCGCCGTTTTGAAGAAAAAGTAGCAACTTGCGGCTGTGCAAAATAGTGAGTAATTTAAAACCATAAAATACAAGCGGTTATATTTTGTAAAAAATTTGCAAATTATGGCCGCTTGTTGTTTTGGTTATTTATACTCAAAAATCACTCTTGGCGTGAGTTTAGTAATCAGCTCATAGCTAATCACACCAATGTGTTTCGCCACATCTTCAATCAGTAATTTCTCTCCCCAAAAAATGGCTTTATCGCCCACTTTATCTTGGCTTTCTGCACCTAAATCGACTGTTAGCATATCCATCGAAACCCGACCAACAATCGGCACTATTCTGCCGTTAATCAACACAGGGGTACTTTCAGGAGCATTGCGAGGGTAGCCATCGCCGTAGCCCATTGCAATCACGCCGAGTTTGGTATCTTTAGGACTAATCCAAGCTCCACCATAGCCTACAGGCTCACCGGCTTTATGGGTACGCACAGCAATCAGGGAAGAGGAGAGCGTCATTACCGGCTTAAAACCTAAATCGGTAATCGGCGTATAATGGGGAGAAATGCCGTGCATAATAATACCCGGGCGAACCCAATCATAATGAGCCTGTTTCCAATAAAGAATACCGCTTGAGGCTGAAATACTGCGGTCGTGTGCTTGATATTTTTCGGTGGCTTGCTCAAACACGGCAATTTGCTTTTCGGTATAGCCGCAATCTAGCTCATCAGCTCGGCTAAAGTGACTCACAAAGCTAATAGAGTTTACCAAAGAGCATTTTTTTAAACGCTCAACAAACATATCAACTTGCTCTGGGTGAATACCTAAACGGTGCATACCTGTGTCAATTTTGAGCCAAATATTAATAGGGAAGTAGATTTTTGTCTTACGCGTCCAAAAGCCTTTTTGCTGTTCAGCATTCCATTCTTGTGCGGCTTCTTCTAATAATTCCAGTTGCTCGATGTTATGAATAACGGTATCGAATTTGCGAGAGAGCGTTTTAAGCAGTTCTTCTCGGTCAAAAAAGCCTTCAACTAACACAATCTTTCCTGTATAGCCTGTCTCTTGAATTTCTAAGGCTTCACGCAAACGAGCTACGCCAAAGCCATCAACCATATCAGCCAAAGTGCCAGCTGCAGGCAACAAACCTTGCCCATAGGCATTCGCTTTGATCATTGCCAATAATTTTTGATTGGGTGCGAATGATTTAATCAGCTGAATATTATGGCGGAGGGCTTGGCTATTGATAGTGGCGGTTGCTGGTTTCATACTTCATCTCAGATTAAAATAAAAATTGTGTGAAATTATACGCTGAAAATGAAAAATCCCTTAGAAAATAATGCAAAAAAGATTAGTATGAGTGAACTAATGCGAGAAATTTTATATGCTAAATTTATTATTTGAACTGAAAAAAGATAAAGTAATCTCTGACTTAAACTACCAATTTGCGGTTCTTATTGAGAGCAAGCAAAGCCAATATGATTACTCTCAGCTACAAAAAGATCTGGCGGTGTTGCTTGCTGCGTTGATGTCCTACCAAGTTGGGTTGGGGCATACTGCGTTACGCTTAAGTTCGTTAGAGCTTTCCAATCTGTTTGAGCTGAGAGCAAAAGCACAATGCCACCATTTACTTGAAGCTATTTTGCAAAAAATTGGCAAAATCTCACCGCTTGAATGGCAAGAAGCGTTGAAAGATCACATTGCTTTTAGCCAATCGTCTGAAAAAATTGCCCCAATGCTGTTCCAAAACGGCTTGCTTTATTTTTATCGCTACTGGCAAGCAGAGCATAATATTGCGGCTTATTTACAACAAGCGGTAAACTTTTCAGAAAAATTTACCAATACAGAGCTAAATAAAAGCATTCTTGCTCAGCTATTTAGTAAAACTTCAAACTCCCAGCAAGAAATTGATTGGCAAAAAATCGCCGTTGCTACCGCACTGGAAAAACAATTTAGCCTTATTTCTGGCGGGCCGGGAACAGGTAAAACGACTACCGTTGTGAAGTTATTACTCGGGCTTCAACTTAAACAGAAAGAACAACATCAACCTTTTTTACAAATTGCCTTAGCTGCACCAACAGGGAAAGCCGCAGCGAGAATGAAAGAGTCGATTGAGAGTAAGTTATCTGATGAAAAAAATTTATCTTCTGAACTAATCAAAGCAATCCCAACAGAAGCGATGACAATCCACCGTTTACTTGGGGCAAGACCTTTAACCGATGAAACAAAATATAATGCGAAAAATCCGCTGCATTATGATTTAGTGGTGCTAGATGAAGCTTCAATGATTGATCTCTCAATGATGGAAAAAATTGTACAAGCATTGAAGCCAACCGCTCGCTTAATTATATTGGGGGATAAAGATCAGCTTGCATCTGTTGAGGCTGGTTCTATTATGGGCGAGCTAGGCTCATTTTTAGAGTACGGTTATAGCCAAGCTCATTGCGATTATTTAAAAGAAGTGACAGGCTATCAAATAGAGGCAGGCAATGCACTAGCAATTTGTGATTCGCTGGCTCACTTGAAACATAGTTACCGTTTCGGCGAAAAAGCGTGGATCGGCGAGTTAGCGAATGCGGTTAATGATCAAAAAATCAACCGCTCTTGGGAAATATTTGCTAAATATCAAGAGAGTAGAAAATTAGAGAATAAACTATATCCTGAAACGAAGGATATGGCGGACAAATCAAATTGGATAGAAAAAAGTGTGCAAATGGTAGTAGATAAAGCCGTAGAGCTTTACCAAGATTACTTACAAGCGGTACAGAAAAGAGAAGAAAATCCGCAAGTTGTGAGTGTAAAAGAGATTTTTGCACAATTCCAAAAGTTGCGTTTTCTTTCGGCATTGCGTGTGAGTGAATTGGGTGTTGAAAAATTAAATGTGGCGATTGCAGAGGGTTTACGTAAAGCTGGCTTAGTGAAATTTAACCATAGTCGAGATCGCTACATTGGTAAGCCTATTCTTATAGCTGAAAATATGCCAACGAACAAAGTCGCAAGCGGCGATATTGGGATTATTTTGCCGGATGAAAATGGCGAAATGAGGGTTTATTTCGATTCTCAACAAGCAGGTGGGCAATATCATAGTTTGCCACTAAGCCGAATTTCAAATTACGAAGCAGCTTATATTATGACGGTGCATAAATCGCAAGGATCGGAATTTGAGCATACGGTTTTAGTTCTGCCACTTGCGATTTCGCCTGTTTTAACGAAAGAGCTAATTTACACAGCAATTACCCGAGCGAAAGATAAATTCACCCTATTTGGTAGCGAGAAAGTATGGAAATATGGGGTAGGAGCGAAAACAGAAAGACAAAGTGGATTGAAAGAGCAATTAATTAGCGATAGTTGATAAAGGAATAAACAAATTGAATTAAATTTCAACAAGCGGTTAATTTTTTAAAATTTTTTACAAAAAACACTTGCGTTCATTTCAGATTTCTCTATAATGCACCCCACACAACGACGCGCTGTTGTGAACGGTTAGGTTTTAAGTTCAGTGCGTCGTTCTTTTTTGTTC